>CAKURW010000016.1 GCA_934675795.1 uncultured Collinsella sp. | reverse complement strand
GACGACATGGCGGCCCTCATGCACGGCTGCGACCTGGCAATCCTCAAATCAGGCGGACTCACGGTCACCGAGTGCCTATGCGCACATCTGCCGATGATCCTGCTGGGCAAATCATACGGTCAGGAAAAGGCAAACACCACGATGCTCACCGGTATGGGCGCCAGCATGCATGTCACCACCGCACGAGAACTCATCGTAACCCTACGTCACTTGCACGACCGTCCTGAATCACTCAAAGCCCTACTCATCAACGGCGAAGTACTACGCCGCCCCCACGCAGCCGAAGACATAGCCATCGCCACCATGGAGCTCGTAGGCAAACCCCAAAAGCGCAAACGAGCCTTCTGCCGCTTCTACTGGGGCGGCAAGCCTGCGCATATCCGCTAACATTGGACTGTCCGCCGTGGCGCAGGCCGCCCACACATATCATTCCATGCTCAAACATTCTCGCTTCGCTTCGCTCGCTGCGAAACTGCGCGTGGAACGATATGTGTGGGCGCCCTGCGCCACGGCTATACGTACGCACTAGCAGCCATATCGGTTACCCTACGAAAAGCAGCGAAGGGGAACTCGGAAACAAGTAATCAAAGTAATCCGATCTGACAAAGGAGCCGTCTCTTTGTCAGATCGGATTACTTGTTAGACACAGTTTCTAGATACAGCATTCGGCTTCAGATGGGAAGCCATAACCGATTGCGAGCATGTAAACGTAGCTCACCCCTGGGAGGCCCCTATATATCGTCCCGCGCGCAGTTTCGCAGCGAAGCGAGAATGTTTGAGCACGGGATGATATATAGGGGCCTCCCAGGGGCGAGCGGGCATTACGACGCCCATTTTCAACGAAGAAATGGGCTAAGCCACACCAGAAGAACCGAAGCCTCCGTTGCCTCGGTCGGTTTCGTCTAGTTCTTCTACTTCTATGAGGTTAACCGTGGGGACTTCTTGGATGACGAGTTGGGCGATGCGGTCGCCTTTGTTGATTTGGATGTTGTTGGAGGGATCCAGGTTGATGAGGATAACCTTGAGTTCTCCTCGGTAGTGGGCGTCGATGAGGCCCGGCGTATTGACTATAGACAGGCCCTGCTTGATGGCCAAGCCGCTGCGGGGCTGGACGAAGCCGGCGTAGCCATCGGGCAGGGCGATGGCCAGCCCAGTAGAGACCAGACGGCGTTCGAAGGGCTTCAGGACGCAGTCCTCGTTGGAGCGCAGATCCAAGCCGGCATCGGTGGGATGGGCGTATTTGGGAAGCTCGACGGTGGGGTCGAGACGCTTTATGTTGACGGTAATGTTGGACATGGAATCACCTTAGCTTGTCGAGCTCTAGCAGAAACTCATCGACGTCTTTGAAATCGCGGTAGACCGAGGCAAAACGGATGTAGGCCACCTTGTCGATCTTGGCCAAGCGCTTGAGCACCATGTCACCCAACTCATGGGACGTGACGGCCGTCAGCGTGCGAGAGCGCAGCTCGACCTCGATGTCGTCGATAATCTCATTGAGCTTCTTAGTGTCGATATCACGCTTGATGGTGGCGCGCATCAAGCCGACGAGCAGCTTATTGCGATCGAACCGCTGCTTAGTTCCGTCCGACTTAATGACCTCAATTGGGTCTTCGCATCGCTCGAACGTTGTAAAGCGGTAGTTACACGAGCAACATTCGCGACGGCGCTTAATAGTGTTATTTGACTCCTGCATACGGGAATCAACGACGCGGGTATGTGCCTTGCCGCATTTAGGACAGCGCATGGTACCTCCTCTTAAACGATAACAAGGGTACCATGCGCAGCGCGATAATGATTACGAACGAGCAGGAACCTTAAGATGCGCACCGGCGGCGAGCGAACCATGCTCCAGATGATTGACGTTACGGATCATGTCGGAAGTCTCTTGCGTGGAAAGGCCTTCGATGGGATATTCTTCGGCAATCGACCAAAGAGAATCGCCAGGCTGTACGCGAATGGTCTCGTAGGTAATGTTGGAAACGGACTCGGCATACGCGGCGTGACGAGCGCTAAAGACCGACATAGCGAGGACAAAGAAGAGCGTAAGCGCAACGGCGACTGCGACAATCGTCGGAACCTTCAGGGCAACAACGCGGGCCGGCGCGACTACAGCCTGCTGATTGGGCGCAGGCTTTACGGGCAAAGGCTGAAAGCCGGAGCGGCCACCCTGAACAACCGTAAAAGTGGGTTCTGCAGGCGTCTCGAGCTTAAGGGCGAGGTTTCCCTGGACCATATTCGTTACGTTCATCATGTTCTCCTCTCGCGTGTTTTGCTGAGAACAGTTTTATCAAGCCGCGCGGACTAAAATGTCTAGCGCGAGAACGAATGTTCGGTTATTATTATCTTCGAACAGTTGTTCCTGTCAAGCAAAATTCGAACATTTGTTTGACATGGGTAGAGAGGATGCCCTGATGGCTCGCAAAATTACCAAGCGTCAGCAGCAAATTTACGACTTCATCAAGGAATATCAGCAGGAGAAGGGTTATCCGCCCAGCGTGCGCGAGATGGCTTCTGCCGTGGGCCTTTCCTCCCCTAGCACCGTGCACGCCCATCTCTCTGCCCTGGAGGCGCGCGGGCTACTCAAGCGCGATGCCACCAAACCGCGCGCCCTGGAACTCTTTAACGAGGATGGTTCCTCTGTCTCAATTTCCAAATCTGACGAGCCCACCGCACCTCGCGGAACGGTCTCGCTACCGCTCGTTGGTCGCGTCGCGGCTGGGATTCCCATTCTGGCAGAGCAGAATATCGAAGACACGTTTACTATCCCGACCGAAATCGCCACCGATCAGGGTTCCTTTATCCTTGAGGTGCATGGGAGCTCAATGATCAATGTCGGCATCTTCAATGGCGATTACATCATCGTCCGTGAACAAAAGAGTGCCATGAACGGCGAAATTGTCGTGGCCATGATTGATGGTTCGGCGACCGTCAAGACGTTCTACAAGGAGCAGGGGCGTGTGCGCTTGCAGCCCGAGAACGACACCATGGAACCTATCTATGCAACGAATCCCGTTATCCTGGGCAAAGTCGTCGGCTTGATGCGCCGGTTCTCGTAATGCAAAAACGCATAACCATCTTTGATACCGTCCGCGGGTTTACGATGATTTCTATGGCAGGTTTTCACGCTTGCTATGATCTCGCCTACCTGTACGGCTGGGATATGCCTTGGTTTACCCAGACTGTCTTTCAAGACGTCTGGCGCGCCAGCATCAGCTGGGTATTTTTGTTTATCGCGGGTTGGATGTGCACGCTCTCACGCAACAATGCCAAACGAGCGGCTAAGTACGCTGCCGCAGCTTTGGTCGTCTGGATCGCAACAACTCTCGTATCGGTCGACGATTCAGTGAACTTTGGCATCATTTATTGCATGGCGGTGTGCACCGCGGTGGTTGCGTTCACCCGTCCGTTACTCCAAAAATTACCGGGCTCATGGGGCATCGCAGCGTGCCTTGTTCTTTTTGCCCTAACCTGGGGCATTCCAAAGGCGGTCTACCCACTCCCCTACCTGGCATGGCTTGGATTCCCAGGCCCGGGTTTTGTTTCGGGAGATTACTATCCGCTCATACCGTTTGTCTTTATGTACCTTACCGGCTTTTTTGCTGCCCAGGCAGCACAAGCATCAAGTCTCGAAGCGCCAGCATGGGCATACGCCAATCCTATCCCGGCGCTCGCAGTCCTGGGTCGGCATGCCTTACCGTTCTACCTGCTCCATCAGCCAGTCATTCTAGGCGTGCTAGAAATCGTTTATTCCGTACGATAGCGCTCGAGCCGCGGTGCAATACGAGCCGGCAACTTCGCCACAATGCGAACGCCGTCCTCGAGATATTCCTCATGCAGAAGGGTTCCCTGCTCATGCACCAGCGTGATGAGAGCGCCCTCGCGATACGGGATATCAGCGGAGAGCAACACATCGGTGGCAGCTGCCTCGCGAGCAATCCGGTCGACGAGATCGTCGAGCCCCTCGCCCGTTTGGGCCGAGAACAGAACGGCCTCCGGATAGCGACGACGGAAACTCAATCGATCGACGCTATCGAGAAGATCGATTTTATTAAATACGGTCAGCGTTAAACGCTCTCCGGCGCCGATCTCATCAAGCACGCGGTCGACAGCCTCCAGCTGCCGCTCATAGTCCTCGTCAGACGCATCTACGACTTTGAGAATTAGATCGGCACCCAAAACCTCGGACAGCGTCGATTTAAAGGCATCGACCAGACCATGCGGCAGCTTTTGAATAAAGCCGACGGTATCGGTAATCGTCATGCCGCGACCGCCGGGCAGACGATACGAACGCGTCGTCGGGTCGAGCGTAGCAAACAGCTTGTCCTGCGAAAGTACCGTAGAGCCGGTCAGACGATTGAGGAACGTCGATTTACCGGCATTGGTATAACCGGCTAACGCGACGCGAAACGCCGGGGACTCAATGCGACTCTTGGATTGAACATCGCGACGCTGTTCAACCTGCTTGAGCTCACAACGAAGCGCAGCGATCTTATTACGAATGAGGCGACGGTCGACCTCGAGCTGACTTTCGCCCTGACCAAAACGTGAGCCGATGCCGCCGCGCGTCTGCTCCTTAGCGAGATGGCTCCACATGCCACGCAGGCGAGGCAACAAATATTGAAGCTGTGCCAGCTGTACCTGCAGGCGTCCCTCACGCGTCTGAGCATGCAGGCCAAAGATATCCAGGATCAGTGCAGTACGATCGATAATCTTTACCGGCTCGCCCACGGCTTTCTCCAAATAGGATTGCTGCGAGGGGGTCAGGTCGTCGTCAAAAATAACGACATCGGCATCCATGCGATGCGCCAGGCCGCACAGCTCTTCAACCTTACCGGAACCGATAAACGATTTAGGATACGGCTTTACCAAACGCTGCGACAAGCGTGCCACGCACTGGGCACCAGCTGTGTGGGCAAGACGTTCCAGCTCATCAAGCGAGCGATCGAGCGGCCATGCATTGTCGCGCCACTCAACACCAACTAAAATGGCACGCTCGGGCTCGGGTGCCGTGGGAACAAGGGGGAAACGGGGCATTAGGCAGCCTCAATACGATGCAGGATATCCTCAACGACCTCATCGATCGTACATTCATCCATATCAAACCACACGATACGGTCATCGCGCTTAAACCACGAAAGCTGACGCTTGGCATAACGACGCGAACGCATCTTAATGAGTTCGCGAGCCTCATCCATGCTCATCACGCCATTGAAAGCATCAATGATCTCTTTATAGCCAATTGCCTGCATCGACGTCAGGGCATCTCCCAGCCCCTGGCCCATAAGACCGCGGACCTCATCGACAAGACCCTGCTCAAACATCAGATCGACGCGCTGGTTAATGCGCTCGTAGAGCACCTCGCGATTACGCGTCAGACCAAACCATAGGGCATGATAATGCTCGTGCGGAACACTAAACTGCGACTTTTGCTGCGCATAGGAGACGCCATCATCATGCATCTCGAGCGCACGAATCACACGGCGCACGTTATGGGGATGAATAACAGCAGCCGATTCTGGATCGCGCTCGGCAAGCAAGGCATGCAGTTCTTCCTCGCCAATACGCTCGGCAAGCTCCTGATAGCCCGCACGACGATCGTCCTCAAGTTCACCCGAGGGAAAGTCCATCTCATCGAGGGCGGCCTTGAGATACAGCCCCGTACCTCCGCAAAAAACCGGCAGGCAACCCGAACCAAGGAGACGTTCAACATGCGCGCGAGCGTCGGCCTGATAAAGCGCAGCAGAATATGCCACACCCGGCTCTACAATGTCGACGAGACGCAGCGGCGCCGTACACTCATCGGGCACCATCTTTGCGGTACCGATGTCCATGCCGCGATAGATTTGCATCGCATCGCACGACAGCACTTCGGACGAAAGACGGGCTGCCAAACGGTCGGCAACATCACTCTTACCAACCGCCGTCGGACCGACGATCGCAACGGCGGAAAGACCTGCCCCGGGAGCAATCATTAGCGCGGCTCGCCCACAACGGAGCCGGACAAATACCAGGTCTTGGCAACGTCAACGTCAACATCAACGATCTTACCAACAAGCTGATCGATGCTGTAAACCTCGGGGATAGGCGCATGCACGGTCTGATTCTTGGGACTCTTGCCCAGCAGGACCGCGTCGTTCTTTTTACTCGTTCCCTCAATGAGCGCCGGAACCACAGTATGAAGCTCACCCTGGTTATACTCGTGTGCCGTGGTCTCGATAACCTTAACCAGACGGTTGAAACGCTCGAGAATAACCTCATGCGGCGTAGGATCGTCAATCTCGGCGGCCGGGGTACCGGCGCGCTTGGAATAGATGAAGGTATAGGCCTGAGCATAGCGGACCGTCTCGGCAAGTGAGAGCGTCTGCTCAAAGTCTTCTTCAGTCTCACCCGGGAAGCCAACGATAATGTCGGTCGAGAGCGCGATATCGGGCATGCGGTTGCGAATGCGATCGACAAGGCCCAGATAGTCCTCGCGTGTATAACGGCGATTCATCTCTTTGAGGATCCGCGTCGAACCTGACTGGACGGCCAAGTGCAGCTGCGGCATAACGGCAGGCGTCTCGGCCATGGCGTCGATGGTCTCGGGCAACAGGTCCTTGGGATGCGAAGACGTAAAGAAGATGCGCTCCACGCCCGTATCGCCCACGGCACGCAGCAGATCGGCAAAACGCGGCTTGCCAAACAGATCGCGACCATATGAGTTAACGTTTTGGCCCAGCAGCGTAATCTCACGCACGCCCTGGCGCACCAAACCGGTCACCTCGTCGACAATCTCCTCGAAGGGGCGGCTCTTTTCGCGACCGCGCACGTACGGCACGATGCAATAGGTGCAGAAATTATTGCAGCCCGTCATGATGGGCACCCAGGCGTGATACTGAGTCTCGCGATGCCACGGCATGCTCATGGCATCCGTATCCTCATGCTCATTGGTGCGGATATGACGCTTACCATCAAGGAACGCCTCGGCAATGAGCTCGGCCACATGTGCAATGGAATGCGTGCCAAAGATGACATTGACGTTATCGACGTTGGTGAGCAGGCCCTCGCCATCGCGCTGCGCGATGCAACCGCCAACGGCAACCACGCGCTTGCCCGAAGGCGAAGGCGGCAGGCTTTTGCAGGAATTGCACTGACCGTACAGGCGAGTATCGGCGGCCTCGCGCACGCAGCACGTCATGAAGACAACGATATCGGCATGCGCGGGATCGAGCGCCATGAGGCAGCCATACGAATCAAGCAGACCGCTCACACGCTCGGAGTCGTGCTGATTCATCTGGCAGCCAAAGGTGCGGATAAAGTAGGTTTTACCGGCAAGAATATCGCGTACGGAACGCTGGTCCATGTGCATAAGTCCTAACGATGGGGAGCGAAACAAGGCAAGCAGAAGCTATGCCACAGGCTTAACATCATCCATGACGACGTTATCCATAGCAGCTCGATTGATCTGGTGAACGTAGATAGAAAGGCGGATGGCCGTGCGCGACTCCCCGTTAATGAGGATGTCGGAGAACACGGGCGCGCAGGAAATATCAAAACCGGTTGGAATCAAAAAACCGCGCGCGATAGCCACGGCCTTAATGGCCTGGTTGACGGCACCGGCGCCGACACACTGGATGTTGACGGGTACACCATCCTTGACCATGCCGGCGATGGCGCCGGCAACGGACGCGGGCGATGATTTGCTTGATACCTTCAGGCAATCCATGAAGAAACTCCTGCATTTAAAAGTACGTTTTAACTGCAATAACTGTATCGTACCGAGTGGACTCGGTAAAGGCACTATTCCTCTTTGGCAAGATCAAAGGTCACGGTGATTCGATCACACGAAACACGGATCTTTGGGTCGCCGCAAAGGTTGAGATAGTACCGGGCGGCAAGGTCATTAAAGTCGCGTTCCACAGCGCGCGAAAACTGTGCCATGTCATCCTTGGCAATACGTAGCCCGCGACGATCCTTCGCGAGATCGACAGGAGCCGGCGCATGCGAGGACGAATCACGCTCGCGCAGCAGACGCGCGGTCACACCGCGAACGGGCTTAATCTGCCCTGCCAAAATGCGATGGGCCGTGCGCTCGGACATCTCAAGACCCAAACCCGAACAAATACGGATAAAGTCCTCGGCATCAGAAGCAAGGCCTAAACGATCGACAACCGGAAGCTCGCTCTCGTCATCAATGAACAGGAGACGAGACGTATCGAGCCGACTTGACGCTTGAGCATAAAGGGTCGCGGCAATCTCAGACGGAGAACCAAGATAGACATCGCAACCACGCAACTCCTCGAGCGCAAACTCACAAGCAGCGCGAATAATATTATGTGGACCGCGAGCGCAGACATAACGTCCGTCCTCATCCTTGACGGCCTGGGGCCAGCTGGACTGATCGGCACGCTCACTGAGGCGGTCGGCCGCAACGCTCACCTTGAAGGCTGAACCAAGATCGACGCCGGACGTGACCACACGGGCCTCGTCGGTGTTCTGCTTGATCGAAAACAATGCCATGCCACGACCGTGAACGCCCCAACGGTCCATCTTCATGCTCTCGAGCTTGGAGGTAACGCGGGCATCAAAGATTCGCTCTTGCATATCCTGCGGAACGCCAGAACCGTTATCCAGAAAGACAAGCGTGCGGACGCCATCTTCCTTGGTCGTGGCGAGATAGACCTTGTCGGCGCCGGCATCGCGAGCATTACGGAGCATTTCGATGACGATGTCCTCGACATGCTGAATGTCGTGCTTAGCCTGGCGCCGCTCGGCCTCCGAAACGCGGAGGCGGACATACCCCTCGCCAAGGTTCTCCTCGACGCGAAGGTTGCCCTCCCCCGACATCGACGCGATAAATGAGATAAGCTCGTTCGCGTCGCTCATGTTATTTAGCGATATCGACAGCGCGGCTCTCGCGAATCACGACGACGCGCACCTGACCGGGATACTCCATCTCTTCCTCGATCTGATGGGCGATATCGTGAGCCAGAACCGTGGACTGGGCATCGGAAATCTTGTCCGGCTGGACCATGACGTGGACCTCGCGACCGGCCTGCATGGCATAGGTACGTTCGACGCCGTCATGGGAGTTGGCGATCTCCTCGAGCTTCTCAAGACGCTTGATGTAGTTCTCGGCAGACTCGCGACGGGCACCGGGGCGAGAGGCAGAGACAGCATCGGCGGCCTGCACCAGGACATCGAGCACCGTGTTGGGGTCGACATCGGCATGGTGAGCCTCAATAGCGTGGACGATAACGGGCTTCTCGCCATAACGGCGGGCAAGCTCGGCACCGATGACGGCATGCGGGCCCTCGACGTCGTGGTCGATTGCCTTGCCCAGGTCATGAAGCAGGCCGGCGCGCTTGGCGGTCACAACGTCCAGGCCAAGCTCGGAAGCCATCACGCCGCACAGATCAGAGACCTCGAGGGAATGCTGAAGCACGTTCTGACCAAACGAGGTACGGTAGCGCAGGGCACCAAGGGTCTTGACGATCTCGGGGTGCAGATCGTGGACGCCGGTATCGAAGGCAGCCTGCTCGCCAGCCTCGCGCACGCGCTGCTGAACCAGGTCGGCGGCCTTGTGATACATCTCCTCGATACGGGCAGGGTGAATGCGGCCGTCGGCGATGAGGTTCTCGAGGGCGACACGGGCGGTCTCACGACGGACCGGGTCGAAGCTCGAAAGAACGACGGTCTCGGGCGTGTCGTCGATCACGAGGTTGACGCCGGAAACCTGCTCGAAGGTCCGGATGTTGCGACCCTCGCGACCGATGATACGGCCCTTGAGGTCATCAGAGGGAATGTGCACGGAGGTAACGGTGACCTCGGCAGTGTGGTCGGCAGCGCAGCGCTGAATCGCCAGAGACAGAATCTCCTGGGCGGTCTTGTGGCACTCGGCGCGAACCTGCTGCTCGGACTCGCGAATGATCGTGGCGGCCTCGTGGGTGACCTCGCCGCGAACCTTATCGAGGAGCTCCTTGTGGGCGTCCTCGCGGGTAAGGTCGGCGATACGCTCGAGCTCGGAGGTCTGCTTTGCGCAGAGCTCCTCGAGCTCACGGGAGCGCTTCTCGACCTGACCGGCCTGACTGGACAGCTGATGCTCGCGCTTGTCGAGAGCGTCGTTGCGGCGATCGAGGGATTCCTCGCGCTGCATCACGCGGTTCTCGAGCGTACGAATCTCGCTCTTACGCTGCTTGTCCTCGGCCTCGGCGGCCTGCTTGTTCTTGATGATCTCCTCTTTAGCCTCGAGCAGAGCCTCTTTTTTGAGGGTCTCGGCCTGACGCTTTGCATCACCGATCAGGGACTCAGCCTGTGCGTGTGCCGACTGGATCTTTTCGTCGGCCTCGTGAAGACTACCCTGCTTGGCGGTGCGCATGTAGGCAATGGCGGCGATGGCACCCAAAACGAGGCCAACGAGCGCTGCAATGATAGGCATGCTCACTCCTTTTTATGGATTCGTTACACAGCAAAGCGAACCGTCCTTACGAACGGCTCGCGACATTTGAGTAATATGGGCGCAGCTTATGCGGGTCGGATACAGATAAACATATAAACAAACTCATCACAGATGAGCACATATCACAAAGCAAATGACAGTGTTTATCGTACGTTGAACCACAACAACTGTCAAATAAATGGCCCCAGTACGGCGGCTAAAACGCGGTGAACGGCGGGGCCACAAAACGCATACGCCTAAAGTGCACATTCCTCGCATTCGGCATCGAGACGTGCCTTAACGGCATCGGCGGCGATGTGATACGAGAAGCCCTTGCCCATCAAAAACCGAACCAGTTTTTCGAATCCGCGCGTCTCTGGAACACGCCGCTTGGCGAGCAGGGCTGACGCACGCGTCAAATCGTCTTCGACGGCAAAATAATCCTCGGGATAACCGGGAATGTCATCGAGCACAACATGACGTCGCTTGAGCTCGGTCTCGATTTTGCGCTGTCCCCAACCGCGCCGCTTGCGTTCCTCGATAAAGTACGAGCAAAAGCGGTTCTCGTCTAAAAAGCGATACTCGGTGGCGCGCTCGACGGCGAAATCAATCGCGGGCTGGCGAAAGCCGTAGCGAGCCAACTTGTCACGGACCTCACCCGTCGCATGGTCGCGGCGCGATAACATCTCGGTCACCATGGTAAGTGCACATTTACGCTCGATGAGCTGCACCGCCTCACGAAAGTTGTCCCAATCACAGGGAAGATCGGGGCGGTTTTTGACATACAGCCGCGCGACCCGCACGGGAATCCAAATGGACCGCTCAAAACCGCCCTCAAGCTCACAATCGATATGTGCGCAAGGCTTTTTGGACGCATACCCGCTTGAGAACGAGGAGGCCGCCTTCTTATCGGGAAAGACGACCGTGGCCTCGGTCACCGTATACGACATGAGCGTAACCGCTACTCGTCGTCATCATCGAGCATGGCGGAACCATCGATGGCGTAAAGCTCGTCAAACTCCTCAGGCGCAGGCTGATCGGTCAGCTCGACCTCGGAAGGAGCATCGTCATCAAACTCAAGCCCGCAGGCAAGGCGGACCTTATGCTCAATCTCGTCAGCGCAATCGGGGTGTTCGCGCAGGAACGCCTTGGCGGCCTCGCGACCGTTGCCGAGCTTGTCCTCGCCATAGGCAAACCAGGAGCCCATCTTCTTGCAGATGCCGCACTCGACAGCCATGTCCAGAATCGAGCCCTCCTTAGAGATGCCCGTACCGTACATGATGTCGAACTCAGCAGAACGGAACGGAGCTGCCACCTTGTTCTTAACGACCTTGGCGCGCACGCGGTTACCGATAACCTCGTCCTTAAGCTTAATGCTGTCGATGCGGCGAATGTCGATACGCACCGAAGAGAAGAACTTAAGGGCGCGGCCGCCCGTCGTGGTCTCGGGGTTGCCGAACATGACGCCGATCTTCTCACGCAGCTGGTTAATGAAGATGCACGTCGTGTTGGACTTGGACAGCGAGCCGGCGAGCTTGCGGAGCGCCTGGCTCATCAGGCGAGCCTGAAGACCGACCGTAGTGTCGCCGATTTCTCCCTCGATCTCGGCACGCGGGGTCAGCGCAGCGACGGAGTCAACGACGATGGCATCGATGGCGCCGGAACGCACGAGCATGTCAACGATCTCGAGCGCCTGCTCACCCGTATCGGGCTGGGAAATGAGCACCTCGTCGATATCCACGCCGATGCGCGCGGCATACGTGGGATCGAGCGCGTGCTCGGCATCGATAAATGCCACAACGCCGCCCATAGCCTGGGCCTCGGCCAAGATCTCGAGCGAAAGCGTCGTCTTACCGGAGGACTCAGGACCGTAAATCTCGACGATACGGCCGCGCGGCACACCGCCGATACCCAGAGCGGCATCGAGGGCCAGGGCGCCCGTGGGAATGGCCTCGACCTCGAGCTCGGGACCACCGTCGCCGTACCTCATGATGGAACCCTGGCCGAATTTCTTCTCGATCTCGGCCTTGGTGGTGGCGATCATCTCATCGCGCTCTTTACCCGTCGTGCGAGCATGAACGGTACGTACGGGACCTGAATTCTTGGCCATGAATAGCCCTCCTCTTAACAACCTGCATCGATAATAAACGAACGGCTGTTCGTGGTCAACCGTTCAGGCCAATCATATGCAGGCGGTCTTTCCAAAACCCGACCAAACGCCGACCAAACACTGACCAAATGCTTGACCACAAAGGACCAAATATGAACAAGGCAGGCAAAAATACATCTACAACCAGCACAAACGCCAAATGAGCCTAAGGTCCCTATCTCCACAATTAAGGGGCTCGGAGGCCCCTTAAAACACGTCTATTCCATAGAGTTGAGCACAAGGGCAATGCGACCCAATGCGTCCGTGACCGCATGGGCACGAACACACGAACGGTCGCCCTCATAGTGGCAGCGCACAGAGTCCACGACCGGCACGCCCCCATCGGCGGAACGATGCGCCCAGCCAATATAGAAAGTGCCCGCCGGATCGTCCTCAGTGCCACCGCCGGGACCGGCATAACCCGTTGCGCTCACTGCAATATCGCTCTGGTACAGCTCCAGCGAACCCACCGCCATCTCGCGCGCGGTCTGATGCGACACCGCGGTATAGCGGTCGAGCGTCTCCTGCTCAACACCAAGAACGCGATGCTTAATCTCATCGCAATAGGTCACCGCACCGCCACGCAGCACCGCCGAGGCGCCCGGGATATCGGCAATCGTCGATGCGATCATACCCGCCGTCAGCGACTCAGCCGTCGAAACCGTCACGCCCCGAGCGCTCGCGCGCTCGACAATATCGCGCGCCAGCTCCTCGTTGTGTGCGGAAATCTGCTCAAAAGAGTCCGTCATACCCACCAGGACCTAGACCGAAAAGACGATCTTGCGGCAGTTCCAGAAGTACTGGGCGCCCGAGACAACGGTCAGGACAACGGCAACGGCGTACAGGAAGCGCGACACCGAGTAGATGCCGAGCGTCAGCGCCACCGGGCCAAGGTGCAAGCCGGCCATCGCAAAAACGCACAGGTAACCGCAGATGGAGACCATCGTGGTAGCCGTCTTGTACTTGCCGAGCTTATCGGCCGCAACGACCACGCCGGCCGCACTCGCAACCATGCGTAGGGCGCTCACCAGAAGCTCGCGGAACAGGATAATGAACACGGACCACACGGTCACCGCGTCAAAATCCAAGAACAGCAGCAGGGCCGAGAACACGAGCAGCTTATCGGCGATAGGATCCAAGAACTTACCGAAGTCGGTGATCTCGTTGCGCGAGCGCGCCAGATAACCGTCGACCTTATCGGTGCACGACAGGATCACATACAGAATGAAGGCAGCGGCGGCGAGCGGGCCGTCAAAGGTGCTCCAATCCGTACCGGCAACACTCGTGTGAGACAGAGCCGAGACGATCATGAACACCGGGATAAAGACGATGCGAACGCACGTCACGATGTTGGCGGGCGTCCAGACACTCGTCAGTTCCTTATTGCTCTCGTTTGCCACGACGCTCTCCTACTCCACAACATGACCGATAAGCTCATAGCAGAAGCTATCGGTAAACTCCACGGTCAGAATATCGCCCACGGACGCCTCGCTGGCGTCCAGATGCACCGCTCCATCGGAATCGGGCGCCTGGAACCAGGCATGGCCGATCAGCTCGGCGCCGTCCTCGGTCTCTTCGATACCGTCGACGATCACCTGGGCGCGCTCGCCCACATGGGCGGCGGTGGAGGCAAAGCCGAGCGACTCGGCCAGGTCCATGGCCTCCTGGGCGCGCTCGAGCTTGACCTCTTCGTCGACCTGACCCTCCATCTTAGCGGCCAGGCTGCCCTCCTCCTGCGAGTATGCAAAGACGCTCGTGTAGTCAAAGCCGACGGTGTCCATAAAGTCGATAAGGTCGCGGAACTCGTCGTCGGTCTCGGTCGGGAAGCCAACCATGGCCGTGGAACGGATCACGATGCCGGGGATGCGCTCGCGAAGGTCGCGGAACAGATCCTCGAGCTCCTGGCGCGAACCGGAGCGACGCATAGCCTTGAGAATGCGCGCGTCGCAGTGCTGCACGGGGATATCGATATAGGGCAGCACCTCGGGCGTATCGCGAATCGTCTCGATGAGTTCGTCAGTCATGCCCTCAGGCTGCAGATAGAGCACGCGGACCCAGACGTTGTGCGGGCGCACGGCCTCGGCGACGGCACGCAGCAGCTGCGCCAGATTGCGCGGCGAGCCATCGGCGACGTCCTCGTCGGCAAAGTCGGTACCCCAGATGCCCGTGTCCTGGCCGATCAGCACGATCTCGCGCACACCGCCAGCAACCAGGTCGCGCACCTCGGAGATGATGCTCTCGGCATTGCGCGAATGATAGCGGCCGCGGATGTAGGGAATCATGCAGAAGCTGCAGAAGCGGTTGCAGCCATCGGAAATCTTGACGTAGGCGACAGCACCCTCGACGGTACGTTTGACCTGCGGGATATAGGCTGCAATCTCACGCTCGACACCCAGCACGCCATCGATGACCGCCACGATGCCATCTTCCTCGTCGGCCTTCACAAAGGCAGCGACCTCGGGCAGCTCGTCAGGCAGGTCATCGCCATAGCGCGACGGCACGCAGCCGCACATGACGATGGGGCAAGAACGAACGCCGTCCTGAACCTCGTTGGCGAGCTCGAGCGTGGTCTCGATGCTCTCGGACGTTGCGGAGGCGAGGAACGAGCAAGTATTGACGATGGCGATATCGGCATCCTGCGGGTCGAATGCCTCCTCGTAGCCCGCGGCGGTCAAAAGAGAACGCATGCGGTCGGTGTCAACCTCGTTCTTAGCGCACCCGAGGGTGATGTAGAGCACGGAGCCCAACGGTGTATCCATGTTGGAGAGCAGTCCTTTCGATTGATATTAGCGGTAGTTGGTGAACTGCAGCGGCTGGCCGTAGTCCTGGTCGCGCAGGAACTGGATCACGGTCTGCAACGCGTCCTTCGAAGCAGAGGAAACACGCAGCTTGTCGGCCTCGATGGTCACCTTGACCTTGAGCTTTTGATCCTTGATGTCCTTGTTGATCTTCTTGGCGGTCGCCTGGTCGATACCCTCGACGATATGGCCGAGCACGCGCACGGTGCCACCCGATGCCGCCTGCGGAGCATCCCACGAGACAGCCTTGAGGTCGATGCCGCGCTTGATGAGCTTGGAGCTCAGCACGTCGACAATCTGCTTGGAGACAAAGTCGGCCGGGGCGTTGATCGTAAAGAGCTTGTCGCCCTTCGAAAGCTCGATCGTGGCGCCGGAATCCTTAAGGTCATAGCGCTGGGAAATCTCGCGCGTGGTCTGCTGAAAGGCGTTGTCGACCTCTTGCATGTTGACCTCGGACACGACGTCGAAGCTGGAATCTTTAGCCATGCTGTTTCCTTTCGCGTACGAGCGGCTTAGTAGCTATCGTACGAATAGTCGGTAGAATCGGTGGGCGTCTGACCGTCAGTTGCGGTATCGGCGCCATCCGCGGACTGGGCATCGGTGCCGTCGGTGGTATCGGTACCATCGGTGGTGTCGGTGCCATCAGAACTTTCACCATTCTCGGAATCAGTCGTCTCCTTCTTAGGAACGGTGATCGTCACACGAGCCACGCCCGAGGTCTTGGTATCGTAACGGACCTTTTCACCGTTCTTGGTAACGGTAACATCGGAAGGCTTGGACGTGGTGATCTCGATCGAGGACTCGGGCGTGTACTCCTGCTCAAAGGGGCCAGTCGCCTGAGCGCCATAGACCGACTTGCCGTCGACCTTGACCTCAATCCACGCGGTCTTTCCCTTGGCAACGGAAACTTTGACCTTCGTGACCTCGTTCTCTTCCTTCTTGGCCGTCGTCTTGGTAGCGTCCGAATCAGTCGACTCATCCGTCGGCTCATCGGTGTCTTCGTCCTCGTCGACCGTTTCGGTCTTCTTAGAAGACTTCTTGGTCGTCGTCTTGGTAGCAGTGGGCGTCTCGGGCGTGGTCTCGGGCGCCGAAGATGCGCAGCCGCGCAGAAGCACCACGATGAGCACGATCAGCAGCAACGCCACGGCACCGATACCGGCGTAGACGATACGCGGATCGAGCCCGTTGTTTTGAGGAGTACGGGATCCGCCGCGTCCACGACCGGAACTGCTGCGGCCGCCTCCCTGAGGCATACGACCACAATTGCTATCGGAACGGCCGCGATAGCCGCCCTGGCCCTGAAGGCTGCGCTGACCCGAGCGGGGCGCAAGTTCACCGCGGCCTTGATAGCCACGTTGGCCCGAACGCGGAGCCGAAGAGCGCTGGCCATACGGCTGTGATTGAGAGCGAAGACGCGGCGTCACCTGCGTGCTATCGGCATCCGCATAGCCACCGCGAGAGCGTCCGGTGGAGACACCACGTTGACCGCGATCGGAATAGCCGCCGTCGCCGTAGCCGGCACGAGGGTCACGCGCCACGCCGCGGGCAGCGGGAAGTGCACGGTCCTCGGGCATCGGCGTACTGCGGAACCGGTCACGCTGTGAGCGAATCTCCTCGCCCGAACCCGTCTCAGTAATATAACCGGCCTGCTGAGGACGCTGTCCATAGCGGGTCGAACGACCGCCCTGAACCATCAGGAAGCGCCCGTTATCGACCGAGGAACGCGAATTGACGTAGCCGGCGGCGTCCTGAAAACGACCGCCCTGCTGCGACGTCTCGCGTTCGTATGCCATCAGGTCGTCAAAGTAGGCATTGACGACCTCACGCGGATTGAGGCCCAAAAAGCGAGCATAGCTCGAAATCATGCCCTGCGCATAGCCGCGCGGCGGCATCGAAGCAAAGTTACCGGTCTCGAAAAACTCGATGATCTGCGGCCTGATTTTGATGGTGTTGGCGACCTGCTGAATGGAAAGGCCCATTCGGCGACGCTGCTCGAGCAGCATGTCACCAAAGCGTGCAGCCATCAGAATCCTCCAAACTCACGATCTTCACGTGCCATCTCGGCGTCGACAGATTCCAGCGCGGCAAGCCCCTCCTCGTCCAACAGGACCTCGCGCGGCTTGGAACCGTCGGGCGGGCCGACGACACCCTTTTCTTCCAGCATGTCCATAATACGCCCGGCACGCGCATAGCCAACCTTCAGACGACGTTGCAGGCCAGATGTGGAGCCAAGCTGCGATTCCACCACAATATGGGCGGCTTCCCAAATGAGCGGATCATCGTCTTGCGGCTCGGCGACTCCGGTGCGGACAATGCCGCCGCCACCCGCCATGGACATGGAAGCGGGCGCCACGGCAGACAGAATCTCCTCGTGGTAGTCAGGCTCACTCTGCGACTTGACGAACTCGACAATCTCGTTGATTTCGTCGTCCGAGACAAAGCAGCCCTGGATACGGCGAGGCTTGCCCCAGTCGACCTTGGAGAACAGCATGTCGCCCAAACCGGTGAGCTTTTCGGCACCCATCTGGTCGATGATGACGCGCGAGTCGATGCCCGTGGCAACGTTAAAGGCGATGCGGTTGGTGATGTTGGCCTTAATGAGGCCCGTCACCACGTTGGAGCTCGGGCGCTGCGTGGCCACGATAAGGTGGATACCGGCGGCACGGCCCAGCTGAGCAATACGCACGATCGAGGCCTCCACGTCCTTGCCGGCGACCATCATCAGGTCCGAAAGCTCGTCGATGATGATGACCAGGTAGGGCATCTTTTGCGGCGGGTTATCGTAATGCTCAAACTCGCCGGCGGCCTGCTTTTCGTTGTAGGTCGAGATCTTACGCACGTTGAGACGCTCGAAGACCTTCAGGCGACGCTCCATCTCGGACACGGCCCATTGCAGAGCGCTCGCGGCCTGCTTGGGCTCAGTCACCACGGGCACATAGAGATGCGGCAGACCGTTATAGCCCGCAAGCTCGACGCGCTTGGGGTCGACCATGATCAGGCGAACGTCCTCGGGAAGGGCGCGCATGAGCAAGGTCGTGATGATGGAGTTGATCATGACCGACTTACCGGAACCCGTGGTACCGGCGATCAGCAGGTGGGGCATCTTGGCAAGGTCGGCGACGACCGGCGTACCCTCGGCATCTCGACCGATGGCGAGCTCGAGCGGACCGCCCTTCACATAGGGAAGCACGTCGCCCAGGTTGACGTTCTGGCGCTTGCGATTGGGGATCTCGATACCCACAAGCGAGGTGCCGGGGATCGGGGCAAAGATACGCACCGACTGGGCAGCAAGCGATAGCGCGATATCGTCCTCGAGGCTCGAAATCTTGCTCACGCGCTCGCCCTCGCCAGGTTGCAGCTTAAAGGTCGTCACCGTGGGGCCGGCGATCCAGCCGACCACGCGGGCACTACGACCAAACTCCAGCAAGGTGGACTGAAGCGACTCGGCAGTCTGTTCCAGCTCCTTGTCAGAAGACGCGGAGGAAGCCGACTGCGGGTTGGCATGCAGAATCTCAAGTGGCGGAAGTTTGAGGCCGTCCTCTTCTTCGCCCTCGTTATCTGCGGCGCCGCCGTCCGCTCCCCCATCGCTAGCCGCAGCCGATTCGACAGCACTCAAGGCAGGCGCATCGGCAACCTTGGGATGCTTCAAGAAGTCGGGGATCTGAGGTGCTGCCGAGACAGGATTCACGGCAAACGGCGGCTCGGACTCGTCGATCTTATCGGGGTCGTCTTCCATCGAAAGCTGACCGGTTACCCGGTCGCGCTTTGCATGGCGACGCGGCAGCAAAGTTGTCTTTGCGGTCTCAATCGGAGCCTCGTCGTCCTCGTCATCGCCCTCGGTGAGCTCAATCTCGCTCTCGGACCAAGACGGGTCGGGATCACTCGTATTGAGTTTGGGCGCAGCCTTGCCCTTCTTGGCATGGCGGCGCGGCAACAGCGTCGTCTTAGCGCGCTCAGCTTCCACGGCATCGGACACGTCGACAAACGGATCCTCGTCCTCGTCGTCATCGTCCAAAACCGGGTCCACATCGTTGCCCATGACCGTGGTCACGGCAGCATCGGAGCCCTTTTGACGAAGAATGCTCAGGTGAGGACGGGCAACGCCGGGCACCGACAGGGCTTCATCGTCACCCCACGGGCTCGCGTTAACATCGGCACGACGGCGCTCGGCAAAATCGGCCGCACGGTCGCGAGCAGAGCGCAAAACGCCACCCACCGAAAAGCCGATGATGACTAGGCCCACGACGACAAGGCCCAACAGGACTACCATCGCGATAGGCTTACCCAGGGCATTCTGCAGCGCACTCGCAATAAACGCACCAATGTAGCCACCCGAGGCGGACAGATTTTGCGGCGTGAACATAAGGTCGCACGAGTCGCTCGTACCTGGCACCATCAACGAAAGAATGGAGACGACGGCGATAAAGACCACGGCGCCGCCCGCAACAGAGCGCGCGTTGAGCGGCGAGTCCTCGCCTAAAAAGAGCGTGGCGGCAAACAGCAAAATGACGATCGGCAGCACGTAGGCGCCCAGACCAAAGCCCAAGTGGTAGAAACCGGCAACCGCAGCCGTAACGGGCGCAGTCGCCGGCGAAATCACGGCAATAAAGGACGCAATCGCCAAAACGGCAATGACCACGCCGGCGATATCGCGGTTGGCCGAGGGCTCGACCAAGGGCTCGAAATCATCGAACTCGGACTCGTGGCCCTTATTGGCACGCAGATGGGAACCGGCACCCTTAGCAGATGCCGGTTGGTTGTTGGCCTTATTGCCTTTGGCGTTTTGTGCAGATCCGCGCGCCAAACTAAACCTCCATGACGACCGGGATGATCATCGGACGGGTGCGCGTACGGCTCCAGATAAAGTTAGAGAGCGAATCGCGCACGGCCTTGCGAATGGCATCGGAACCGCTGCTCGTAAAGCTAAACTTGCCCTTCTCGATCGTCTTCATAATGGACGCGGAGGCATCCTCGGAGAACTGGTCGTCGATGGCAAACGAGACGCCGCGGCCCGAGAACTCGATGGCCTCGATCTTCTTGTGCTTGAGCGAGACGATGGCAACAGCGGTAACCATACCGTCGTTGGCGAGCTTCTGACGATCGCGCAGGACGATGGGGTCGGTATCGCCGATACGCAGGCCGTCGACGTAGACGACGCCGGACTCGACGGGCGTACCGCGTTTGACGATACCGCCGCGCATCTCGAGCGTGTCGCCGTTATCGAGGATAAAGATGTGATCATCCTTGATGCCCATCTTACGAGCAAGCTGGGCATGGGCACGCAGATGCACGGCCTCGCCGTGAACCGGCATAAAGTAGGTGGGCTTGGCCATGGCCATCAGTAGCTTGAGTTCCTCCTGGCTACCGTGACCGGAGACGTGAACGAGAGCGCGGTTCTTATCCCACACGTCGCAGCCGAGCTTGGCTAGGCTGTTGACGACCTGCTGGACGGCTTTCTCGTTACCGGGGACCGGCGTTGCCGAGAGGATAACGGTATCGCCCTCGTGGATGGAGAGCGTCTTGTGCTCTCCGTTGGCCATGCGGGACAGGGCCGACAGCGGCTCGCCCTGCGAACCGGTGCACATGACGACGATCTTGTCGTCGGGCAGGTTATCGATATCGAAGGCATCGATGATATCGGCATCGTCGATGTTGAGGTAGCCCAGCTCACGCGCCACGCGGGTGTTCGTGAGCATGGAGCGACCGGTCACAACGACCTTACGGCCGCACTTGCGGGCGGCATCGCAGATCTGCTGCAGGCGATGGATATGGCTCGAGAACGACGCGACGAACACGCGACCCGGGGCGTTCTTGATAGCGTGCAGCAAGTTGGGACCAACCTCGGCCTCGGACTTGGTAAAGCCGGGAACCGTGGCATTGGTGGAGTCGGACAGCAGCAGGTCGATACCCTGCTTGGCAAAGCGGCTGATAGCGGCATAGTCGGGCGTAACGCCGTCGATGGGCGTCTGGTCGAGCTTAAAGTCGCCGGTGTGCATAACGGTGCCCTGGTTAGTGCGAATGAACACGCCCAGAGCGCCGGGGATGGAGTGCGTCATCGAGAAGAAGTCGAGCGAGATGCCACCGAGATTGACATGGCTTCCGCCCTTGACCTCGCGGAACTTGGGCGCGCGGATTCGGAACTCAGAGAGCTTGCCCTCGATAAAGCCAAGCGTCAGCTTGCTCGAGAAGATGGGCACCTTGTTGTTGAGGTCCTGCAGTAGATACGGAAGCGAACCGGTGTGGTCCTCGTGGCCGTGGGTGACGACGATACCGCGGAGCTTCTCCTCGTTTTCAAGAACGTAGGTGTAGTCAGGAAGCACCAGGTCGATACCGGGCTGGGAGTCGTCGGGGAACATGAGGCCAGCGTCGACGAGCACCATGTCGTCGCCGCACTCGAAGACCGTCATGTTCTTGCCGATGCCGTCAAGGCCGCCGAGCGGAATGATCTTCAAGGGAGATGATTTTTTAGCTGCCATAGGTTAGTGTGGTTTCCTTTCTTCGAAACGGGTCTGGAACAACCGACGGGGCGCTTCTGGCAAACCGACCGCCGGGAACGTACAAACATGCATCACAGAGTCGATGCAATATTCACAGTATGATACCCATTTGCACAACAACAGACCACCCATGCATCAAAGCCCCATCTGAACTGGTCTATCCCGCCGGTTTCCCGTGGGGCGGGCACTGATGAAGTTTCCTGCTCTACAGTCCTGCTCACGACGGAGGCCACATTAAGTGGCCTCCTGTTCGTGCGGAACTCGCGATAAACTTCATCAGTGCCCGCCCCACGGGAAAACTGCCAATAAGGGACCAGGTTTATTTTGGGCAGCTTTATCTGGGAAAATACTGCTACGTCTATCTACTGATCTGAAATCTGGCTACTGAATAGACTGTCTAACTAAATAGCGAGCGGCACTAACCAGCCCTTTTGCTTGCGCCCGGGAGGGACGCATATGAAGTTTATCGCGAGTTCCGCACGCAAAGGAAAGCACTTAATGTGCTTTCCGTCTTGCGCAGGACTGTAGAGCAGGAAACTTCATATGCGCCGCCCCCGCGCGCAAGCAAAAAGGGCGACCCCAGTGCGAAGTCGCCCTTTCTGAGCTGCTTATGTGCGGCTGTTACTCGGCGTCGTGGTGACGGCGGGGCTTGCGGCCTCCGTTGTCGCCGGGACGGCGCGGACGGTCACTGCGCTCGGAGCGCTCGCGACGCGGACGCTCACGACGCTGGAAGTGCTCGCCGTCGCCCTCGGAGGCACCCTCGGCGCGAGCCGGGACCTCGGGCTTGTCGAGACGATCGAGCGAGATCTTGCCGCGATCGTCGACCTCGATGACGACGACCTTGACCTCGTCGCCCACGTTGAGGACGTCCTCAACCTTCTCCACGCGACCCTTGGCGACGCGGGAGATGTGCAGCAGGCCGTCCTTACCGGGCAGCAGGTTCACGAAGGCGCCGAAGGGCTGGATGGAGACCACGCGACCGGTGTACTCCTCGCCCGGCTCGGGAACCTTGATGATGAGCTTGATGCGCTCGACGGCCTGATCGACGGACTCGCCGGTGCCGCCGACAAAGACGGTGCCGTCCTCCTGGATGTCGACCGAAGCGCCGGTCTCGTCCTGGATGCCGCGGATGACCTTGCCGCCGGAACCGATGACGTCGCGGATCTTATCGGTCGGAACCTGGATGGAGACGATGCGCGGAGCGGTGCTGCGCGTGGTATGACGCGGCTCGGGGATCACATCGAGCATCTTCTGCAGGATGAAGGCACGACCCTCCTTGGCCTGCTGCAGGGCGCGGGCCAAGATATCGAAGGTGAGGCCGGTGGCCTTGTTGTCCATCTGCAGGGCGGTGATGCCCTCGGTGGTGCCAGTGACCTTAAAGTCCATGTCGCCCAGGAAGTCCTCGAGACCCTGGATGTCGGACAGGACCACGGTCTTGCCCTCCTCCTGGATCAGACCCATGGCGATACCGGAGACCGGGCGCTTAATGGGCACGCCGCCGTCCATAAGGGCGAGCGTGGAGCCGCAGGTCGAAGCCATCGAAGAGGAGCCGTTGGACTCCATGACCTCGGAGACCACACGGATAGCGTAGGGGAACTCGTTCTCGTCGGGAAGCACCGGAAGCAGGGCGCGCTCGGCCAGGTTGCCGTGACCGATCTCGCGGCGCTTGGGGCTGCCCATGCGGCCGGTCTCGCCGGTGCAGAACGGCGGGAAGTTGTAGTGGTGCATGTAGCGCTTGCCCTCGGTGGGCTCGATGGTATCCAGACGCTGGCCCTCGTTGAGCATGCCGAGCGACAGGACGGAGAGCACCTGGGTCTGACCACGCTGGAACAGGCCGGAGCCGTGAACGAGCGGCAGGTAGTTGTCCTTCACCATGATGGGACGGATCTCGTCGGCGGCACGGCCGTCGACGCGCTCGCCGGTCTCGACGACCATGGTGCGCATGGCCTTCTTCTCGAGCTTCTTGAGCGCCACGGGGATCTCGCGCTCCCAGGCGGCCTGCTCCTCGTCGGTGAACTCGGCGCGGATGGACTCCTTCAGAGCCTCGACCTTACCGATGCGGGAAAGCTTGTCGGCGTCGCGCAGGGCAGCGGCCATCTCGTCGTAGTGGGCGAAGATGCGCTCCTGGACCTCCTCGACGGGCTGGTCGAGCGGGTACTCCTTCTTGACGATAGCGCCGTTGACCTGCTCCCACTCGGCGACGAACTCGTCTTGGGCCTGGCAGAAGGCAGCGAGGGCCTCCTGACCAAACTTCATAGCGGCGAGCATGTCGTCCTCGGAGATCTCCTCGGCGCCGGCCTCGACCATCGAGATGAAGTCGGCAGAGCCGCCCAGCTCCAGGTCCAGGTCGGAGTTCTCGCGCTCCTCATAGGTGGGGTTGACGATAAACTCGCCGGTCTCCACATTGCGGCCGATGCGTACGCAGGCAAGCGGGCCCTCGAAAGGCACACCGCCAAGCGTCATGGCCAGGGAGGCACCCATGACGTTGATGACGTCGAAGGGATTAACCTGGTCGGCGACGAGCGAGGTGGCGACGATATGCACCTCGTTGCGGAAACCGTCCGGGAAGCTCGGGCGGATCGGGCGGTCGATCATACGGGCCGTAAGCGTGGCCTTCTCGCTGGGGCGGCCCTCACGCTTGAGGTAGCCACCCGGGATGCGACCGGCAGCGTACATCTTCTCGTTGAAGTCGACGGTCAGCGGGAAGAAGTCGTAGTTCTTGCGCTCCTTGGAGACGACCACGGTGTCGAGCATCGTGGTGTCGCCCTGCTTGACCAGGCAGGCGCCGGTGGCCTGCTTGGCAAGCTCGCCGGACTCGAAGGTGTAGGTCTTGCCGTACAGCTCAAAGGTCTTGGATACGAGTGTCATTGTTCTCCTTTACCCCACAGGCCCCTTGCCTGCGGGCTTCTCATGTGACGCGGGCCCCCTGCCCCCGCCACGCTTCAGAGCGTGATTGTTCACGCCCTTACACAAAAAGAGCGTCCCGCATGCAGGACGCTCTTAGCATGTACAAGTTCGCTACTGAATATTGTCGCGAATGCCCAGAGCCTTGATGAGCTCACGGTACTCGACGATGTCGTTCTTCTTGATGTAGGAGAGAAGACGACGACGGCGACCGACGAGCATGAGCAGGCCACGACGGGTATGGAAGTCCTTCTGGTGGGACTTCATGTGCTCGGTCAGCTCCTTGATGCGCTCGGACAGGATGGCAACCTGAACCTTGGGGTTGCCGGTGTCGACCGGGGTGTTACCGAACTGGGCAGTCAGCTCCGCCTTGCGCTCTTTGGAAACAGTCATTGTTTCACCTTTCGTTTTACGTCGCCCGCGGGCGACTCGATTCGCCTCGGACTGGGAAGCCGCCGGTGGAGCGAGCAACCAAGGTCGAGGTACCAACAGGTCGGTATGTTACCACAAGCAGCCTGTGCCTGCGCATCATCACCGACCCAACATGAATTCCATCGCACGGAGTCGCTGATCGGTATGCGTTGCCGCCCAGACATGCGAAAGCCCGAGCAAAAACGCCGCAGTATGCGGGTCGATCTTTTGATCCATAAGCTCGTCGAAGGTCATGCCCATAAGGGCGCGCAGCCAGGCGACCTCGCCGGTCGACACGAGCTCGGCACCGGGAACGCTCGACGCGCACGACCCGCACATGAGACCGCCCGCCTGGGGTGAAAAATACGACAACATGGGGTCTCCGCACAGCACGCAGGCCGAAAAATCGGGTCGATAGCCAACGTGCGACAGCAGCTTAAAGACATATGCCGCCACAAGTAGGTCCATATGCGCCGTGTCAAGCCCGCTGCCCACCAGGGCAAGCGCTCGCTGCGTGATGGCAAAGGTAAACGGGTCCTCGGCGTCCTCGAACGAGCACACGCGCGCAACCTCGGCGATCGCGCTTGCGGCGCAGGTCGTCTCGTAATCGGGCGCAGCGCCGAGCGGCGCCTCCATAAGCTCGGCCTGAGAAACCACGTCGAGTGACCGTCCATGTGCGAGCAGCATATCGACCGTACAGAACAGCTCGCAGCGCGCAGCCAGGCGTCCGCCGGGTTTGCGGGCGCCCTTTGCCACTGCACGAACCTGCCGTCCCCGCTCGTCAAGCATCGTCAAGATCAGGTCGGTCTCTTTGAGCTTCGTCTTGTCGAGGACGAGAACCTTGGTGCGATATGTCCGGGAGCCTGCCATGCGCGCCGCGCGTCCTTAGTCCTCGGCGTTGTAGCCAAAGCGGCGAATCTGGGCCTCGTCGTCACGCCAGCCGGCCTTGACCTTCACGTCCAGCTCCAAAAAGACCTGCGTGCCAAAGATGCGCTCAAGATCGCGACGGGCGTCGATACCGATATGCTTGATCATCTCGCCGCCCTTACCGATGATGATGCCCTTTTGGCCCTCGCGCTCGACGTAAATGGTGGCGTGCACGCGCAGCACCTTCTTGGTCTGCTCGAGCGCATCGCAGATAACGCCAACGGAGTGCGGGATCTCATCACGGGTGCGACGCAAGACCTTCTCGCGCACAAATTCGGCAACGAGCGTCTCGTCGGAAGCGTCGGTACCCATGTCCTCGGGGAACCAACGCGGGCCCTCGGGCAAAAAGTGCGCAACGGTCTCGATAAAGGCATCGACGTTGAAGTTCTTAACCGACGACGTCACGATCTCATCGTCATATTCCATGAGCTCGTGGGCTGCCTTAAGCTGCTCCATGACCTGTGCGGGGTCGGCCGCATCGGCCTTGGTGAGCACCAGGACCTTCTTGGAACGGGCGTTTTTGACGCGTTCGGCAACCCAGGCGTCTCCCCTGCCGATCGGCTTGGTGGCATCAATCAAAAACGCGACGACATCGACATCGTTCAGCTCGAACAGCGCGCTCTTGTTGAGCTCGGACCCCAGGCCGTCCTTGGGCTTGTGGATACCCGGGGTATCGACAAAGACCAGCTGGTAGCCGGGACGGTTGACGACGGCACGCATGCGGCGGCGGGTCGTCTGGGCCACCGGCGAGGTGATGGCGACCTTTTTGCCATAGCAGGCATTAAGCAGCGTGGACTTGCCGGCGTTGGGGCGTCCGACCAGGGCCACAAAGCCGCTGCGGAAACCAGGCTCAACGTCACCAAAGCCCGCGAGGTTGTCGTCCTCGTCGCACAGGGCGTCGAGCTCCTCGTCGCTCATGCCCTCAAACGGGTCGAATTCCTCGACATCCTCGAGCCCCTCGGTATCCACCGCGTCCAAAGTCTCGTCGTCCAGAACCTCATCGGTAGGCTGCATATTGTCGGACATGAAAATCCCTTTCTAAATAAAGCCGAGCGCGTGGGCAAATACGAGCAAGCCCACAATCGCGGCGGTGATGGAAAGTACGTAGACAGAGGCGGCGGCGATATCCTTCGCGCGCTTTGCCAGCGGATGGAGCTCCTGGGTCGCCAGATCGACAATCGCCTCCATGGCGGTGTTGCACAGCTCGCCGTGAATC
This sequence comes from uncultured Collinsella sp., assembly GCA_934675795.1. Classification (GTDB taxonomy): domain Bacteria; phylum Actinomycetota; class Coriobacteriia; order Coriobacteriales; family Coriobacteriaceae; genus Collinsella. The sequence goes on along the minus strand of CAKURW010000016.1, from coordinate 9,348 downwards.
ACCAGGCCGCAGCAGATGATAATCGTGGCCCACTCGGCAATGTCGAGCCCTACGATGCAGCCGGCAATAACGGTGCACACGCCCGCTACGAGCATGACCTTAATGTTGCGCTCGGTCTTGACGGCGGTGACGAAGCCCTCCATGGCGTAGGAAAACGACTTTAAGAAGGATGGATGATCCTTGTTCGATCCGGGAATCATAGACGGCTCCTAGTCGTGGGCGTGGTTGGTGATGGGGCCGACGTGGACTAGCTTAGGGTCCTCGCCGCGCTCGAGCGCCAGATCGCGCAGGATGGCGTCCTCGCGGGCCTCCATGACCTCGGCCTCGTCGTCCTCGATGTGATCATAGCCCAGCAGGTGCAGCATGCCGTGAACGAGCATCAGACGGCACTCGTCAGCGGGGCTATTGCCAAAACCGGGGGCCTGACGGGCAATAACCTGCGGAGCCAAGATAATATCGCCGAGCTCGAGCGTCTCATCGGCGGGAATGTCATCGTCAAAGGCCGAATCGCACTCAAACGAGAGTACATCGGTGGTGCGATCGATACCGCGCCACTCGTGGTTGAGCTCGTGCATCTCGTCCTCGTCGACATACGAAAGGGAAATCTCGACTTCACGCTCAACGCCCTCGGCGGCAAGCACGACCTCGCAGATGTGCTCCACCTCCTGCGCATCGAGCAGCGTATCGAGCTCGGCATCGTTGCTGATCAATACACTCAACGGGACTCCTTTCGGTCGCGCGGGCGCTGCTCGCGCACGTCATCATAAGCATCGTATGCCTCGACGATACGACCCACCAGGGCATGGCGCACCACGTCGGCGCGCTCCAGGTGAGAAAATGCGACATCGTCGACACGGCCCAAAATCTTCTCGGCATCCGCCAAGCCACCACGACGACCCACCAGGTCGCGCTGACTCAGGTCGCCGGTAATCACAAACTTGGAGTTAAAGCCCAGGCGCGTCAGGAACATCTTCATCTGCTCGGGCGTGGTATTTTGCGCCTCGTCGAGCACCACAAAGGCATCGCTCAGCGTGCGGCCGCGCATGTAGGCAAGCGGGGCAATCTCGATCACGCCGCGCTCCATAAGCTCATCAGTGCGCTCGCGATCCATCATGTCAAAAAGGGCGTCGTAAAGCGGACGCATGTAGGGATCGATCTTTTCCTCGAGGGTGCCGGGCAAAAAGCCCAGATTCTCCCCCGCCTCGACAACCGGACGCGTCAAGATCAGACGGCCCACCTCGTGACGCTTGAGCGCGGCAACGGCGAGCGCCATAGCCAGATAGGTCTTACCGGTACCGGCAGGACCCAAGCCATACGTGATGGTATGCGAGCGGATGGCATCCACATAGCGCTTTTGCCCGAGCGTCTTGGGGCGAATGACGCGGCCGCGATACGAAAGCAGCACGTCATCGCGAAGCGACGTAGCCTCGAGCTCACCGTCGCGCAAGACGGCCAGGCAGCGAGAGACATCGTCGGCAGACAGCGTGCGCCCGGCGGCCGCCTCGCGAAAAGCGTGCTCGAAAAAGCGCGCCACGAGTTCGACCTCGTCCGGGTCGCCGCTCACGGAGATGCTATCGCCACGGGCGACCACATGGGCGCGAACCAAGCTCTCAAGCGCACGAAGGACGCCGTCGCCGGCGCCCAAAACGCGCGAGGGATCAATTCCCTCGGGAACGGTAAGTCTAATCTTCGAGGCTTCCATGAACCTCCCTGCGTGCATGGACCAAGCCGGAATCATCGACTCCGATGATAGCAACATCGAGCAGGCACGGGGCTGTAAGTCCACAGGTATCGTCAAGACGGGCATGATGGAACGAGCCGAGCGTCAGGTTGTCACCATACTCGAGCACGGCACGCTCGACCGTGCCCACGCGACGACGAGCGTCGGCAATAGCGAGCTCCTGTGCGGCGGCTCGCATACGACGGCTGCGCTCGGCCATAACCTCGGGCGGCACCTGGTCGGGCATATCGGCGGCAAGGGTGCCGGGACGCTTGCTGTAGCGGAACACGTGCATACGCGAGAAACCAACACGGCGACACAGAGCCAGCGACTCCTCGAACTCCTCGTCCGTCTCACCAGGAAAACCGACGATGACATCGCACGAAAGGGACGCCTGGGGCAAGTTGGCGCGAATCATACGCACCGTGTCCTCAAAGGCCTCGGCGCTATAGGGACGGCCCATGCGATGCAGGGTCGCCGTGCAGCCGGACTGCACGGGCAGGTGCAAAAACGGGGCGATACGCTGCGGGTAGCGCGCCATAACCTTAAGCAGGCGCTCGGAGATATCCATGGGCTCGACCGAGGAAATGCGCACATGCGGAATAGACGTGCGCTCCATGATGGCCTCGAGCAGCTCATCGATTTCGACGTGCTCGTCGGTCGCGCTCTTGCCATCGTAGGCACCCAGGTTCACACCGGTCAGCACCACCTCGGGCACGCCGGCCTCCTGGGCCTCGCGAACTTGCTCGAGCACGGACTCGACGGGCACGGAGCGCTCGGGGCCGCGCGCCTTCCACACAATGCAATAGGTGCAGCGATGGTTGCAGCCGTCCTGAATCTTCACGCCCAGGCGAGAGCGACCGAGCGCATCGACCACCTCACCATCGCTGCAGGCGGGAACGCTATCGGACTCAACGCCCAGCACCTCGCAGACACGATCGGCGACATCGATCTTGGACGGCTCGGCGATCACGCGATCCGAAAGCTCCAGCAGCTCCTCGGGATGCAAATTGACCACGCATCCGGTCACGAGCACATAGGGCTCGTTTGGATGGGCCAGCGCATGACGGACGGCCTTACGGGTCTTGGCCTCGGCCTCGCCCGTAACGGCACAGGTGTTAATGACGATCAAATCGGCATCCTGGGGCTCCACCATAGCAAAGCCCAGGCGCATAAGATCGGCAGTGATACGGTCAGACTCAACCCGGTTGACACGGCAGCCGAGGTTGACGACGGAAATATGGGGTGCGAGCACGCGGGCTCCTTAATCGAGGATATCGTCGAGGGCACTCTTGATACGGTCGGTCACCGACTTCTTACCGGAAGCGACGTCATCGCCCATCTCATCGGCAAAAGCACGGAGCAGCTCGCGCTGCTTATTGGAAAGATTGGTGGGAACGACCACGCGCAGCTGCACGATCAGGCGGCCACGCGAACCGCCACCGCCAATGCGCGGCATGCCGTAATTATTGACGCTCACGGTGTCGCCGTACTGGGCGCCGGCGGGAACCGTCACCTTAACGACCTCATCGGGCATAATGCCCTCGACCTCGATCTCGCAGCCGAGCGCAGCCTGCGCAATCGAGATATCGCTCACCAGGTACAGGTCGTCCCCGTTGCGCTTAAAGCGCTCATGGTCGGCAACGCGCACGTTGACAATCAGGTCGCCCGAAGGCTCGCCGCGAAGGCCGGCCTCGCCAAAGCCGCTCACGCGCAGCTGGCGACCGGTCGAAACGCCGGCGGGAATATCGATGTCGATCTTTTCGTGCGAAGGCGTGCGGCCTTGACCGTCGCAGGTCTCGCAGGGATGGTCGATAACCGTGCCCTCGCCGTGGCAGTCGGGGCAAGGCGAAGAGGACTGGACCTGGCCCAAAAAAGAGCGCTGGACCGTGGTGACATAGCCCGTGCCGTGGCAGCGGCTGCACTGTTTTTCGGTCGCACCGTCAGCCTTGCCCGTACCGTTGCAATCCTCGCAGGGAGCAAGGCGGTCATAGCTGATCGTCTTTTTGCAGCCGAGCGCCGCCTCCTCGAGCGTCACCGAAAGCGAGATGGCCATGTCACGTCCGCGACGACGCTCACGACGGCTGCGGGCGCCACCGCCGGCACCGCCGCCAAAGAACGACGAGAACAAGTCGTCCATGCCCATGCCACCAAAGATATCGTTGATATCGACGTAGCCCGAACCACCAGGGCCGTCGGCAGTGCCGTAACGGTCGTAGTTAGCACGCTTCTGCTCATCGGAAAGAACGGAATAGGCTTCGTTGAGCTCCTTGAACTTGGCCTCGGCCTCGGGGTCGTCCGAAACATCCGGATGTACGGTACGGGCCTTCTTTAGAAACGCACGCTTAATCGTCCGCGCGTCGGCATCCCTATCGACGCCAAGCACCTCGTAGTAATCCCTATTATCCGACACGACCGAATCCTTCCGACTTTCATTATTGTCACAGTGCGTCCTATACCCAAGCTGGGCCGACCGCAAACAGAGGGTTTGATGTTATTGCATTTGGTACGGCGAAAGCATGGCCCGTTGCGAGCAGCTCGCAAACCAAACCGACACGAGCGCGAACATGAAGCCGTTGGCAAAACCGTTGGCAAACTGCATCGCACCGCGCTTCCACCACAGCAGACTGCGATGAAGCACTCCGTCCGAAAGCACCATGAACAGGCCCATGGCAAACGGAATAAAGCACATCACGGCAAAGGCCGAGAACACGCCCGAGATGGCTGAGAGTACCAAAAACGGCGCCACGATGCCCATCAGGTAAAAACCGGTACGAGCTTTGCCTTCCAAGCGCTCGGCCTCAACATGGGCACGGCCGACCAGGTCGCCGCCCGCGGCACCGTTAGTGCCAGCATGACCCATGCCGCCAATGCGGACCTCGTCGCCATCGTGCGTACCGGCGGGAAACTCAATCGTCTGCTCGGAGGTTACGCGAGTACGACCGCTGCCGCCGCAATCAGGGCAGGGGTCGGCCACGACCTTACCGGAACCGCCGCACTCGGGGCAGACCGACTGGAATGTGCCCGCACCAAACAGAAAGGACAGGTCGACGTCGATGTGGCCGCGACCACCGCAGCTCGGGCAGGTATGGGCATGCTCAGACGAAACGGAGCCCGAGCCGCCGCAGTGACCACAAGTATCGAAGCGCGTGTAGCGGACGGTCTTGCGGGCACCGCCCTTGGCCTCCTTGGCGTCGAGTTTGATATCGACGACCACGTTGGCGCCGTTCTCGGGATTGTAGGCAGCCTGCCCGCGACGCGGCTGGCCCCAGGCGCCACCAAAGGGAAAACCGCCCTCAAAGGGATTGCCATAGCCCGCGCTACCGGCGTAGCCGCCGCCATAGGGCGAAGCCGTAGGAGCGCCGGCGAAGGGGTTGCCCGAACGCATGGCGTCGTAGCGCGAACGCTTCTGCTCGTCCGAAAGCACGGCGTAGGCCTCGGAAACCTCTTTAAACTTTTCCTCGGCATCCGGCTCTTTGTTGACGTCCGGATGGAGCTTGCGGGCCTTTTGCTGGAAGGCCTTTTGAATATCACGCGAGGTGGCGTCCTTGGAGACACCCAGAATCTCGTAGTAATCTTTTTCGTTCATCGTCGCCATGCGCGGCAACCTCCTGCTCACAGCAGCGTATATATTCCGGTAATTCTACCCGAGCGGCCTAGGCTAGATCCCAAAACAGCTCGAACAGAACATTTCCATCGAGCCAGCCCAGGTGTGTCGGCGCTAAACGAGCTCGAACATGGCCCGCGACGACATCTGCCGAAGTGAAAGGTCCCTCATGAACCCCGAGCGTCTCGGGAACCCAAGTGACAAGACCCAATTCGAGTGCGCGATCGCAAGCGGCCGCCAGCTCACCCGCTGGGATGACGCAAGCTGCACGAACCAACAGGTCGGACGCAACACCGCGCGTCATGCGACAAGCGAGCATCAGGTCTTCAGCCGCAGCCTCACGCTGCGACAGATATTCGGCCTCGAACGCCGTCGCGTCATCGTCACGTTGCACCAGACGTACGCGGTACGAATCGCCTCGAGAAGACACGCCGGGGAACAAACCTGTAAGACGGTCGAAATCCTCGGCGTCGAGCATGCCCGCGGCAGAACGACCCAGGCCCAGGTAGCCCCGTCCGGTCCAGTAGGCAATGTTATGGGCGCACTCATGGCCGTCGAGTGCGTAGCTCGCCACCTCATACGGGTGATAGCCGGCGGCACCCAGGAGCTCGCGTGCCACGTCCATGCAGGCGGCCTGAAAATCCTCATCAGGCTCGAGCGACTCGTCGCGGCACGCCATGCGATAAAGGGGCGTCCCCTCCTCGAGCGTGAGCGGGTAGACCGACACATGATGAGGCGCCGCCGCCAACACGCCATCGAGCGTGCTCCGCCAGCTTGCGACCGTCTGACCGGGAAGGCCGCACATCAGGTCGCACGACACATCGAGGCCAGCGTCCTTCACCGTCGCGATAGCCGCAAGTGCCCGATTAGCATCGTGAATGCGGCCAATAGCAGCCAGCTCGGTATTGTCGAGGGTTTGCACGCCCAGAGAGATGCGCGTGACACCCGCCTCGGCAAGCGCGGTGGCGAGCTCGGCGGTCAGCGACTCAGGATTGGCTTCGCAAGTAAATTCAACGGGGGCACACCACGCACGAATACGCCGCGCCAGCTCCACCAGGCGCTCCCCCGCCAGCGACGGCGTACCGCCGCCAACATAGACGGTGCGGATCTGGTCAAGGGCATCAGCCTTGCCAAAAGCATCGAGACGCGCGAACAACTGCTCAAAATAGGCATCGAGCGCAGCGCTCAGGTCGCACGGAGCAAAACTGCGCGAGTCAAAGTCGCAGTACCGGCACTTTTGGGCGCAAAACGGCACGTGCACGTACAGTGCGGTAACGGCCACCCTTAAGCCTCCAGAGGATGAGGGGGCACCGATTCGCCGGCGGCAAGGGCGGCCTCGCAGGCCACCACATCGCGCTCGATCTCATCGACCAGTGCCATAAACTCCTCGTAAGTGGAACAGCGCACCACATGGGCACGCCAAGCGGCGGCATGGGGCATGCCTTTTAAGTACCAGCTTGCATACGTGCGGGCACGCGACATGAGCGGCAGGAGCTCATGCGTCAGCGTTAGGTGCTCACGCAGGGCGTCCAGGCGCTCGACCGAGCTGCGCGGCGGCACCGGTATGCCATCGAGCGCAAGAGCGCGAGCATCACCAAAGACCCAGGGATTACCGTAGATACCGCGCGCGATAAACACCGCGCTGGCACCCGAGTTGCGCAGATGCTCCGCGGCATCCTCGGCCGAGAACACATCGCCCGAACCAATCACGGGAATCTCAACGGCGTCGGCAACCTCATCGACGACCGACCAATCGGCCTGGCCCGTATAGAGCTGCGTGGCGCAACGACCATGCACGGCGACTGCGGCAGCCCCTGCGCCCTCAAGCATCTGGGCAAATGTCGCGGCATTGCGGTCCTCGGCATAAAAACCTTTGCGAATCTTGACGGTCACGGGCACGTGCGCCGCGCCCACCGTGGCCTCGACGATCTTCTCCGCCAGGTCGGGCGTGCGCATGAGCGCCGAGCCCTCGCCCTTGGTAACGACCTTGCGGGCGGGGCATGCCATATTGATATCGATGAGCGACAGGCGATCGCCAACGCGCTCCTCGACGGCAGCGACGGCGCTCGCAAACTGATCGGGCTTGGAGCCAAAGAGTTGCACGCAAATCTGCTGCTCCTCGTCGGCCGGTAGCACCAGGCGCCAGGTCTTGTTGCTGGCATAGGCAAGGCCCGCCACGCTCACCATCTCGCTGTAGGCAAGGTTGGCACCGCGACGGCGGCACATGATGCGGTAGGCAGGGTCGGTCACGCCCGCCATGGGAGCCATAAGGAACGGCTGCTCGGCATAGGCGCCCAGCAGCCGCTTGCTGTATTCAGAAAGCGCCATAGACCTACTCGTCCACCTTGAGGATCGCCATAAAGGCCTCCTGCGGGACCTCGACCGATCCGATGGCCTTCATGCGCTTCTTGCCCTCTTTCTGCTTCTCGAGCAGCTTGCGCTTACGCGAGATATCGCCGCCGTAGCACTTAGCAAGCACGTCCTTGCGACGCGCCTTGACGGTGGAGCGGGCAATGATCTTATTGCCGATAGCACCCTGGATGGGCACCTCGAACAGCTGACGCGGGATGATCTCCTTAAGCTTGTCGCACAGGCCACGGGCCAGACCATAGGCCTTGTCCTTGTGGACGATAAACGACAGCGCGTCCACCTCGTCGCCCGAAAGCAAGATATCGAGCTTAACGAGCTCGGAGGGACGGTACTCGTTGAACTCGTAGTCGAGCGAGGCATAGCCCTTGGTACGACTCTTGAGCTGGTCAAAGAAGTCCAGGATGAGCTCGGCGAGCGGCATGTCAAAGCGCATCTCGACCGATTTGCTCGTGAGATGGATCATGTCGGTTGTAATGCCACGGTGCTCGATAGCGAGCTGCATGACGGCACCCGTATACTCGGGCGGGCAGATGATCTTAGCCTTGAGGTAGGGTTCCTCGATACGCTCGATGCGCGTGGCCTCGGGAAGATCCTGCGGGCTACGGACATCAATCATCTCGCCGTCAGTCTTGTAGACGTGATAGTCCACCGAGGGGCTCGTGGCAATGAGGTCCAAGTTGAACTCGCGCTCCAGGCGTTCCTTGACGACCTCCATGTGCAGCAGGCCCAGGAAGCCCACGCGGAAGCCAAAGCCGAGCGCCACCGAGGTCTCGGGCTCCCACACCAACGACGGGTCGTTGACGTGCAGCTTATCGAGGGCGTCACGCAGGTTCTCGTAGTCCTTGTTATCGATCGGGAACAGGCCCGTATAGACCATGGGCTTGGCCTCGCGGTAACCAGGAAGCGGCTCGGGGCAGGGGTTCGACGCCCAGGTAAGGGTGTCGCCCACGCGAACGGCCTCGGGGTCCTTCAGGCCCGTGACCACGTAGCCGACCTCGCCAACCGTCAGCGCGTCAACCGGGGTCTCGGCAGGACGCTTGACGCCCACGCCGTCGACCAAAAAGTCGCCCTCTGCCTGCATCATGCGCAGGGTATCGCCCTTTTTGATGGAGCCGTCAAAGACGCGCACCGTGGCCACCACGCCGCGATACTCGTCAAAGTACGAATCCAGAATGAGTGCCTTGAGCGGCGCGTTCGCATCGCCCTTGGGCGGAGAGATCAAAAAGACAATGGACTCCAGCAGATCGTGGATGCCCTCGCCGGTCTTGCCCGAGACACACACGGCATCATCGGCAGGGATCGCCAGGTCATCCTCGATCTCGGTCTTAACCTCGTCGGGATGAGCCGAGGGCAGGTCGATCTTGTTGATGGCCGGCACAATGTCCAGATTGGCGTTCATGGCGAGCGTCGCGTTAGAGACGGTCTGCGCCTCAACGCCCTGCGTGGCGTCGACAACGAGCACCGCGCCCTCGCAGGCTGCCAGCGAGCGCGAAACCTCATAGGTAAAGTCCACGTGGCCCGGCGTATCGATCAGATTGAACTGATACGTCTCGCCATCGTCGGCGTCATAGGACACGCGAACGGCATTGGACTTGATCGTGATGCCGCGCTCGCGCTCGATATCCATGGTGTCGAGCAGCTGCGACTCCAT
>CAKURW010000015.1 GCA_934675795.1 uncultured Collinsella sp. | reverse complement strand
TGCGACGCGGAAATCGCGCGCCGTTGACGCGCCCCCGCAGTGCCCGCTTCCCCCGAGGACAATTATCAGTGCAGGTAGACGGCTTGCCGATTTTCGGAAAACCGGGGGATGGTCGACCCATACGGTTCAAACGTAGTAGATAGGCCCCTTTCGTGGCGCAACCCCAAAACAGTCTTTTGGGACGGGTGGTATCCTTGGTAGCCCTGTGCTGCAAACGCACCTTAAACGCAAGGAGTCCCATGGATCTTATCGCCCAGCTCGCCCGCGAGCTCAACCTTAAGGCCGCCAACGTCGAGGCGGCCGTCAAGCTCATCGACGAGGGCAACACCATCCCCTTTATCTCGCGCTACCGCAAGGAAGCAACGGGCGGCATGGACGACGTCGCCCTGCGCGCGCTCGACGAGCGCCTGTCCTACCTGCGCAATCTCGAGCAGCGCAAAGAGGACGTCATCCTGCTCATCGACGCCCAGGGCAAACTCACGCCCGAGCTCGAGCAGCAGATTCGCGAGGCCACGCAGCTCCAGCGCGTCGAGGACCTCTACAAGCCCTACCGCAAAAAGCGCATGACCCGCGCGCAGAAGGCCCGCGAGGCCGGCCTGGAGCCGCTCGCCAACATGATCATCATGCAGGCATCCGCCAAGGGCAGCGCGCTCGACGCCGCCGCGGCCTACGTCAACGAGGACGCCGGCTTCGACACGCCCGAGAAGGCACTCGCCGGCGCCGCCGACATCGTGGCCGAGACGGTGGCCGAGGACCCCGAGAACGTCGCCGACCTGCGCGCCTTTACGCAAAACACCGCCGATATCGTCGTCGAGGCCACCGACCCCGCCGAGAAGACTCCCTACGAGCCCTACTACAACTTTGACGAGCCGCTGCGCCGCATCCCCAACCACCGCGTGCTGGCTATCGACCGCGGCGAGCGCGAGGGCAAGCTCCGCGTGCGCGTGAACGTCGACGGCGCCGCTGCCACGGCACGCCTCGGCAGCCGCTGGCCCCGCCGCCAGGGCGTGTTTGCTCCCATCTTCGATGCCGCCATCGCTGATGGTTACAAGCGCCTCATGGCCCCCTCGCTGGAGCGCGAGGCCCGTGCCAAGCTCACCGTCCGCGCCCAGACCGAGGCCATCAACGTCTTTGCCAAGAATCTCGAGGGCCTGCTCTCGGCCCGTCCCGTCCGCGGCGCCCGCGTGCTCGCGCTCGACCCGGGCTACCGCACCGGCTGCAAGGTCGCCGTCATGGACGAGACCGGCAAGCTGCTCGACCACGGCGTGGTCTACCCCACCAAGCCGCGCCACGACGTCGTCGGCACCAAGCGCGAGCTCGCCCGCCTCGTCAAGAAGGACGGCGTCAACACCATCGTCATCGGCAACGGCACCGCCAGCCGCGAGACCGAGGAAGTCGTCTCGGAGTTCATTGCCGAGCAGGCACCCGGACTGCGATACACCATCGTCAACGAGGCCGGCGCGTCGGTGTACTCCGCTTCCGAGCTCGCAAGCCAGGAGTATCCCGACCTGGACGCCACCGTGCGCGGTGCCATGAGCCTGGGCCGCCGCCTGCAGGACCCGCTGGCAGAGCTCGTCAAGATCCCGCCCCAGTCTATCGGCGTGGGCCAATACCAGCACGACCTTGACCAGGCCGAGCTTTCGCGCACGCTGGGTCACGTGGTGGAAGACGTCGTCAACCGCGTGGGCGTCGACGTAAATACCGCGAGCGCGAGCCTGCTGGGATACGTATCGGGCATCACGCCGAGCGTGGCCAAGAACATCGTGGCGTACCGCGAGGAAAACGGCGCCTTTACCGATCGCCGCCAGCTCAAAAAGGTCCCCAAGTTGGGGCCCAAGGCATACCTCAACGCCGCGGGCTTCCTGCGCATCAGCGGCGGTAAGAACCCGCTCGACGCGACGAGCGTCCACCCCGAAAGCTACGAGGTGGCCACGGCCGTCCTGGAGCGCGCCGGCGTTGCCGCCAGCGAACTCAGCCGTGGCGGCGTACCCGATATCGAGCGCCGCCTGGGCAGCATCTCGGCGCTGGCAAGCGACCTAGACTGCGGCACCCTCACGCTCATCGACATCGTCAATGAGCTCAAGAAGCCCGGGCGCGACCCGCGCGACGACGCGCCCGAGGTGGTCTTTAGCCGCTCGGCGCTTTCCATCGACGACCTGGAACCCGGCATGGAGCTCAAGGGCACGGTGCGCAACGTCGTCGACTTTGGCGCGTTCGTCGACGTCGGCGTGCACCAGGACGGCCTCGTACACATCTCCAAGCTGGCCAACCGCTTTGTCAAGCACCCGAGCGACGTGGTACGCGTCGGCGACACGGTAAAGGTGTGGGTAGAGAAGGTCGACCGCGACCGCAAAAAGATCTCCCTGACCATGGTGCAGGGGAAGTAAACCGCCAAAGCAAGGGTCCCCCCGGTAGCGACGTGCAAAATCGCGAGTATTCTGCAAATTCCGCCGTTCCGGATGCCCCTCAGAGGCGAAAAAGCAAAAACAGCCCCCGTTTTAGCGTCGTCAGAGCCAAAACGGGGGCTGTTCCGTGCTTTATCTAGCTGGTAAAAGCCTTTACCTTGCTGAATACTCTCAATTTTACACGGCGCAGGCGGGGGTACCTTTGCCCACGGCAGGATATGGAAACCAATCACCAACCTACTGGCAAGTTCGTGTCGGCAGCCCCGGCCTTTCCTTTGCCTGGCGCGACCCTCGCGAAGCGAGTGAGCGATAGAGGAAAGGAAAGGCCGGGGCGAACAACCCTCGGAGCAGCCAGTGCTCACGTTACGGCAGGATATGGAAACCGAGTGCCGCGATATCTTTGGCAAAGCCGCGGACGGTGTCGAGCGAGACCTCGTACGGGTCGCGACCGATGTTCTTGCGCTTGGCCAGGATGCTGTTGGGCACCGTGATGATCTGGCAACCGCAGGCCTCGGCCTGGTAAATGTTGATAAGCTCACGCGTGGACGCCCACAGGACCTCGCAGTTGGGCTTAGCGGCGGCCTTCTTGACCGACTCCGTCACAAACGGAATGGGGTCGACGCCGGTGTCGGCGATACGGCCGGCAAAGAGCGAGATGATGGACGGCGTCTCGGCGTCAACGGCCTCGACCATCTCGTCGACCTGCTCGGGCGTAAAGATAGTGGTGACGTTGACCTTGATGCCATCGGCCGAAAGCTTGCGGACCAGCTCGGCGGTGGACTCGCCCTTGGTGGTCACGCACGGAATCTTGACGTAGACGTTGTCGGCCCAGGTAGCGATCTCGCGGGCCTCGACCTCCATGGTCTCGACGTCATCGGCAAAGACCTCAAACGAGACGGACACATCGGTGATGTGAGCCAGAACCTCCTTGGCAAACGCGCGGTAATCCGTCACGCCACCCTTCTTCATAAGGGACGGGTTGGTCGTGAAACCCTGAACGTTGCCGTTCTCGTACATGTCGAGCATGCCCTCGAGGTTTGCACCGTCAGCGAACACCTTGATTGCCATCTGCCTGATTCCTTTCGTTAGCATACGGCCGATAAACTGCTAAACACTTTACCTATGTTTATCAAGGCGTGAGCTGCGGGTTTTTATCTTCTCGGCGAACGGTATAAACGCTTTAGTGTTTGGTTTGATAAATCGATTGAGCATGCAAAAGCAAAGAGCCGCAGTTTAGGCAAACGTCAGAATGCGGGATTCATTAGATGAGGCCGAAATGCTGCATGGCGGTGACGGTGCCGTCGTGTGCGACATCGTCAGTCACGTAGTCGGCGACCGCTTTGACCTCGGACATGGCGTTGCCCATGGCGACAGCCGTCTCGACGGCAGCGAGCATGCCCAGGTCGTTGCCCGAATCGCCAAAGCCAAAGGTGCGCGCATTTCCCTCGCGGCCCAGATACGCCAGTGCTCGCGCCACGCCCACGCCTTTGTCAATGCCCTTGGGGCTCAGCTCGCGATTCTGACCACCGGTATTGCACAGCTCAAACTCGCGATTGATAAAGCCGTCATCGTTGGCTACGCGAGCCAAACTGGGCGCAGTGAGGCCTACCTTGCCCACGCGCAGACTGCCGTCGACGCGCATCTCCTCGGTGCTGTGCGCCACAGAAGTGCCGATCAGAGACGACTGCTCAACACCCGCGGGTTCCAGGGCAAAAGTAGCCACGTTGGTCTCGAAAAAGGCTTCAATCCCTGCCGCGGCCATACGGCGTGCAAGCTCCTCAACAATGTCTTCGTCAAAGCAGTCCTCATACACCACGCGGCCCTCGACCTCGAGCGTGGCGCCCGCCATGGCAACGATGCCCGCGAGGTCGAGCGCACGCAAGCTATCGGCGATGAGCCACAGGGGGCGACCCGTGCAGATAAACGCCTTGTGTCCCGCGTCGCGCAGACGATGAAACGCCTCGACGACCGCCTGCGAGGGGCGAACCGCCGAAAAGTCCTTGTCGGTCATGTTGTCGGGATCGAACGACGTCAGCGTGCCGTCCACGTCAAAAAAGAGCACGGCGGAATCGGGGCACGCATCAATCATATGGGTTCCTTTCGGGGGCGAGAGTAAACGAAGTATACATCATATAATGGAGCGACGCAACCAGAGAGGTCACCCATGGAATTTTACGCAAGCTGCCCCGAGGGCTTTGAGTCCGCACTCGCCGATGAGCTTAAACGCCTCGGACTTTCGCATGTCCGCCGCCTGAAAGGCCGCGCTACATTTGAGGGCGAGCTCGAAGAAGGCTACCGCGCCTGTCTGTGGTCGCGCCTGGCGAGCCGCGTGTTCGTGGTACTCGGGCGCTTTGAGGCGCAGGATGCCGATGGGCTGTACGACGGCGTTTACGACATCGCTTGGGAGACCATCATCCGCCCCGGCGCCACCATCGCCATTACCGCCCGCGGCGTGACCGAGCAGCTGCGCAACACGCGCTTCTCGGCCCTGCGCGCCAAGGACGCGCTGTGCGACCGTCTGGCCGAGACCACAGGACGTCGCGCCGATGTCGACGCCGCCGATCCCGACGTTCACCTGCTGCTTTCGCTGCGTCAGCGCCGCGCGAGCATAAGCCTGGACCTTTCGGGCGACCCGCTGTTCAAGCGCCTGCCGCCCGCAGCGACCCGCGCCGGCGAGGGCGCGCACGTGCTGCGCCCCGACTACGCCGCCCTGGTGCTGGCGCAGGTCGGCTGGACCGCGCTGTGCGAGCGCGAGCTGACTGCCGATGATTACGAAAACGAGGCCCTGCCCGCGCTGATCGACGCCTCGTGCGCCGGCGGCGGCCTGCTGCTGGAGGCCGTGAACATTCTGACCGACCGCGCCCCGGGCGCCGCCCGCGAGCGCTGGGGCTTTGAGGGCTGGCAGCTGCACGATGCCGCCCTGTGGGAGCAGCTGCTTGCCGAGGCACGCGAGCGCGAGGCGGCAGCGCGCGAGCGGCAGGCGCGCATCGTTGCCGTGGATGTTGACCCCGCCGCCCGCAAGACCGCTGAGCGCATGGTCAAGCGCGCCGGCTACAAGCGCTTTGTCGATTTTTGCGTCGCCAAGTCCGCCACCGTGCTGGACCATGCGGGCGCCGTCGCCGGTGCCGCCGTGGTCGCAGATACGACCGAGACACCGCTTTCGCTCATGCATGACACCATGACGCTCATCGGTGAACTGCGCCGCGCGCCCGAGCTCGCTTCGGCACCGGTCGCCGCGCTCACCCGCGATGGCCTTATGGCCCGCGCGCTCCATGCCGAGCCCGCGCGCTCCATCGCCGTCATGCCCAATAACGAAGAGGCAACTATTGAGGTTTGGTCCTCGCTCGACCACGCCGCCGCGGCATTTGAAGCTGCGACCAGTGCAGATGCCGAGGAGCAGACCGCAGACGCTCATGACGAAGCCGCCGATACTCCCATGCCCGAACCTGCTGCCATGCTCGACCTGGGCGACGGCAAGCCGCTGCCCGTGCTCATCCCGGAGTCCGAGCAGTTCGCCAACCGCCTGCGTAAGAACGCCCGTCTGCGTCGCAAGTGGGCAAAGCGCGAGGGCGTGAGCTGCTACCGCGTCTATGATGCCGACCTACCCGACTACTCCGCCGCCATCGACCTGTACGAGGGCTGCCCGCAGACGCCGGGCCGCTGGCTCGTCATCGCCGAATACGCCGCACCCAAGACCATCGATCCCGCGCTGGCCCAGGCCCGCATGCTCGACATCTTGGCCATCGCACCGCGCATCCTGGATGTTCCGGCCGAGCATGTGCACGCCAAGGCCCGCATGCGTTCGCGCGGCGGCTCGCAGTACGGCAAGCAGGGCGCCGGCAAGGGCGGCTCGGGCGAGCGCGCCAACATCGCGCGCCGTCGCCTGCCGCTCATCGAAGAGGGCGGCCTTACCTTTGCCGTCAACTTTGACGACTATTTGGATGTGGGCATCTTCCTAGACCACCGCGTCACCCGCAACCTGGTGCGCGAGCACGCCAAACAGGCGCGCCGCTTCCTCAATCTGTTCGCCTACACCGGTACCGCCACCTGCTATGCGGCGGACGGCGGCGTCGAGGAGACTGTGACGGTTGACCTTTCCAACACCTACCTGGACTGGGCCGAGCGCAACATGCGTCAGAACGGCTTTGTGGGGCCGCAGCATCACTTTGTGCGCGATGACGTGCTCGCCTGGATTCGCGACCAGCGCCAGACGCGCAACCGCTGGGACCTGATTTTTGTCGACCCGCCCACGTTTTCGAACTCGTCCAAGATGGGCCGCCGCACCTGGGATGTCCAGCGCGACCATGTTGAGCTTTTGGCCGGCGTATCGCGCCTGCTCGCACAGGGCGGACATGCCATCTTTAGCTGCAACCTGCGCGGCTTCCGCCCCGAGACGCGTAAGCTCGCACGCGCGGGCGTCGTGCTGGAGGACATTACGGCGCAGACCATCCCCGAGGATTTCGCACGCAACCAGAAGGTGCACCATTGCTATATCGTGCGCCGCCTGCCCATCGAGGATGCCATGGCCGAGGTCGGCTTTAGCGCCGAGGAAATTGCCGAGCGAACCGAGGAGCTGCGCAACCCCGAAGCCCGCAAGCCTCGCGCAACGGCGCCCGCGCACGCACAGGCCGGCAACGGCAAGTCCAACTTTGCCGGCAAACCCTCCCCCGCCGGCAAGCCCAAAAAGAAGAAGTTCTACGCCAGCAAGCCCAAGGGGAAATAAACAAAGTTGCGGTGGAATAGTTCCTAAAAATGCCTGGCAAAGGCCCAAACAGGAACTATTTCACCGCAACTCATAGTGGGATGGCGGATGCCAGCCTATCCCTGGGTGACCAGTCGGTAACCGATGCCCACATGCGTTTGGATATAGCGC
Source organism: uncultured Collinsella sp. (assembly GCA_934675795.1). Lineage (GTDB taxonomy): Bacteria > Actinomycetota > Coriobacteriia > Coriobacteriales > Coriobacteriaceae > Collinsella. Next base: position 29,631 of record CAKURW010000015.1, on the reverse strand, counting down.
GGATGCGCAGGGTCGGACTCGATCTTCTTGCGCAGCGTGCCCATAAAGACGCGCAGGCTCGCCAGGTCGCTCTTAGTTGCCGTGCCCCAAATCTCGTGCAGGATAAACTGGTGCGTCAGTACCTTGTCGGCGTTGTGTGCCAGCAGGCACAGGAGCTTATACTCGATCGGCGTCAGATGCAGTTCCTCGCCATCCATCGTGGCGATGCCGGCATCAAAATCGATATGCAGCTCACCGGTATCGAACGAGCCCTCGGAGACAACGCCGCCCGTCTGCGCATACGAAAGGCGCCTGAGCGTCGTGCGAATGCGCGCGAGCAGTTCCTCGACCGAAAACGGCTTGGTCAGATAGTCGTCGGCGCCGGCATCGAGCGCGCGGATTTTGTCCGCATCCTCGCTGCGCGCCGAGACCACGATAATCGGCATGCCCGACCATGCGCGCACCGACTCCACCACCTTGACGCCGTCCATATCGGGCAGGCCCAGATCGAGCAGCACGATGCTCGGCGCCTGCGACGAGGCGGCGGCGATGGCGGCATGGGCGGTCTCCACGGCCATATGGCGCAAGCCGTGCGCCTCAAGCGCGGCAACGATAAGGTTGCGAACGGCAGGGTCATCCTCAACGACCAAGATGAGCGGTTTTGCGGCAGAGTTCGGCACAGCGCTACTCCTTATCAAACGAAACATCGGCGACGGGAAGCTCAATCGTAAAGACCGAGCCGTGCGGATCCGCCGCGGTAACCTCTATGCTACCGCCATGTGCCAGCGCAATGGAGCGGCAGAGCGAAAGCCCCAGGCCCACACTACGGTGGCTGTCGGCCAGGCCATGGTTGGCGGTGTAGAACGACTCAAAGATGCGCTCGCGATCTTCGGGTGCGATGCCCGGACCATCATCGGCCACCGAGCACGCCACGCGTCCATCGTCGACGCCAATCGAAATCACGATATGCGAGCCTGCGGGCGTATAGGTGATGGCGTTGTTCACCAGATTGACCACCAGCTGCACCATCAGGCGCGCGTCGACGTTGACGAGCGCCGGCTCATCGCACGCCACCACCTTAAGGTCGTGCTCGCGCACGGCAGGGTTCACGTGGCGCAGCGCCTCCTCGACGATATCGTCCATGAGCTCGAGCGTGGTCGACAGGCGCATACCGCCACCCTCGAGCTTGGTGATGGCGAGCAGATTCTCGACGGTGGCGTTGAGCCACAGCGCATCCGAGCGAATGGATAGAAGCAGGCCGCGGCGCGTCTGGGCATCGAGCACCGCGGTGCCGGTCGAGCCCTGATCGAGCAGCACGTCGGCATTACCCGAAATACTGGTGAGCGGCGTGCGCAGGTCGTGCGAGATGGAGCGCAGCAGGTTGGCGCGCAGCTGTTCGTTTTTGGCAAGCACCGCCGCCTCCTCGCGGGCCTCCATGGCGCGGGCGCGATCGAGCGCCAGCTCGCCTTCGCTCACGATGGCATCGGCAAGTGTCCGCTCCTCATGCGTCAGCACGTCGGGCTCGGCAACGATAGCCAGCACGCCCACTACCGAGGCGGGATCGCCCGAGCGCGCGAAGCCGTCGCCTGTGCGAACCGTCAGGTAGATGCCATAAAACGCCGAGCCGCCATAGGTGGCATCGAGCGGCGTTCCCACATAGGCGGACGCCGAGAGCCGCGGCGGCATCTGCGGCGCCAGTTCGTGCACCGGTGCGGCATCGCCCACGGCCGTGTATGTCGCACGCGGCAGCAGGTCATCGCCCTCGGCGTCGGCGCTGTACCACACGACCGGACAGCCCGAAAGACGCGCCAGCTGCGTTGCCATGGCATGGACAATCTGCTGCTGATCGGCGCACCGCTGCAGCATGCGGTTGGTCTCGAGCACCATATGCGTGCGGCGGTCGCTGGCGGCAGCCTGTGCCAAGGCGCGGCGCAGGGCCAACGCAATCGAGCTCGACACAAGCGAGACCACGAACATGATGAAGAACATGCCGGGATAGACGCGGTCGATAAGCGACAGCGAGTAGCGCGGGTCGACAAACAAGAAGTTGTAGAGCGCCACGGCGGCAGCCGAGCTCAGCAAGCAATACAGGCGACTCCAGGTAAAGAATGCGCACAGCTGAACGGCGAACACATAGACGATCATGATGCTCGGCGCGAGACCCGGATGGTCGAGCAGCGCACCCACAATCGTCGCCGCGACCAACAGCCCCACCGATACGCAGGCGTCATACAGAGGAGTGCGGCGCGTCAGCGTTGTGCGCCGCCACCAAAAGCTATCGGCAATATCGCCGTCCGCACGGACGTCCATCAGCGCCCCGCCCCTCTCTCAAAAACAAAAACCACCACAAAGGGACAGGCACCTTTGTGGTGGTTTCCCTTGTGGTGGTTCCAAGTGTATAGCCTTTGCAACCGGCGGTCGCTAGACAAACAGCACGTGCGCGAGCAGGGCACACACGCACACCGCTCCAAATACCAGTGCCACGATCGAGATCACGCGGTCGGCCATATCCATGTTGGCACGGTTCGTAAGGAACCGATCTTCGGCGGCGTCGACGCGCGCCTCACGCACCATTTCGACCACCGCCTCACGGCCATCGAGCGCCTTTGTATCCATGTTTACCTCCCCGGCCTCATGCTTATCCATCAAAAACCAACTCCGTGTAGCCGCCGACGTCTACGGCCGCTCGTTGGGGGCCAGGCGCTGCATCTTGTTCACGGCCTTGAACTTGGTGAACAGCGGCACGTACTCAAAGCTCACGTTGGAGTTCTCCAGGCCGTACCAGCGTGCAGGCGTGCCGGCGGCGCGGCGGATGATGTACTTGAGCGTGATGGCCGTACGCTCGCTCGGCTCCACATCGCTTTCGGGCGCCAGAAGCTTACGGATCAGGACGAACTTGAACGTACCGATGTTACCCGGATCCTTGTAGACCGAGTAGTCATGCGTCTGCGCAGGCAGTTCGCCGGTGGCAGCCAGGTCCTGAACGACCTGACGCAGGTAGGCATTGACGCGCTGGTTGATCTTGTAGCCCAGGTACAGATGCACGCGGAACACGTAGTCGGTGCCGAACGTCTCGACCGAATAGGCAAAGGTATGCGGCTCGTCCATGGTCTCGACATTCACGAACCACCAGGCGCGAGCGCGCTTGGGACGCTTGTCCAAGATCGAGTAGACGATATCACGGTCGATGTAATCGGTATGGGTGTCCTTGGTCAGGTACACGATGTTGTCGCTCATGCGCTCATAGCGATCGTCGTCGCGCAGGCGCTTGAGCTGCGGCAGGTAGCTGCGCAGCGGCAGCAGCGTAAACTGGCGCTGCTCGACCGCCGTGCCGTTGTACCAGCACACCATAATGCCCATGATGAGTGCAGCCATGAGGATGGTGAAGTAGCCGCCGTGGAAGAACTTGGTGAGCGAGCTCACGAAGAAGAAGCCTTCGAGCAAAAGGAAGAAGGCCGCGAAGATCCACGGAGCAACCTTGAGCTTGCGCTCCTCGTGCAGGTAGAAGAAGAGCAGCAGCGTGGTGCACATCATAGTCAGCGTAATGGCAAGGCCGTAGGCGGCTTCCATATGCGCCGAGTTCTGGAACAGCAGCACCACAATGACGCAGCCGACAAGCATGACGTTGTTGACCATGGGGATGTAGAGCTGGCCCTTGGTCTCGGCAGGGTAGAAGACCTGCATGTGCGGCATAAGGTCCAGACGGCTGGCCTCGGACACCAGCGAGAATGCGCCGGTGATGAGCGCCTGCGAGGCGATGATGGCCGCAACGGTGGAAAGGCCGACGGCAAACGGGCGCAGGCCCGGGGCGAGCATCTGGTAGAACGGGTTGAGGTCGGCAATGCCCATGAGCTCGGGGTTGGCAGCGTTGTTCATAAGCCACGCGCCCTGGCCCATATAGGAAAGCAGCAGGCAGCACTTAACGAACGGCCAGGTGGCGTAGATGTTGCCGCGGCCGACGTGGCCCATGTCGGAGTAGAGCGCCTCGGCACCGGTGGTGGCGAGGAAGCAGCTGCCCAGAATCATGATGCCCGCATGGTTGTTGGGGCTCAGCAAAAAGGCGATGCCGCGCACCGGGTTGAGGCACAGCAGCACGGCGGGGTGCTGGAGGACAAAGAACAGACCCGTACCGCCCAAGAACAGGAACCACAGCGTCATGATGGGGCCAAAGGCGTGACCGATCTTGGCCGTACCGATGCGCTGCACCAAGAAGAGCACGATGATGATGGCGAGCGTAATGGCGACGACGCGACCCTGGTCATCGCCCAGCACGGCATGGACCGCCGGGATGGTGCGCAGGCCCTCGATGGCCGTGGTAACGGTAACGGCCGGCGTCAGGATGCCGTCGGCGAGCAGCGCGGCGCCACCCAGCATGGCGGGGATGATAAGCCACTTGCCGCAGCGCTTGACCAGGCTGTACAGGGCAAAGATGCCGCCCTCGCCATGGTTATCGGCGCGCAGTGAGATGAGCACATACTTGATGGTGGTCAGCAGCGTGACCGTCCATACGACGAGCGAGAGCGCGCCGAGCACGAACTCCTCCGTGACGCTTCCGATGCCACCGTTGCCGGCAACGAGCGCCTTGGTTACATACATGGGGCTGGTGCCGATATCGCCGTACACCACGCCCAGCGTGACGAGCATCGCCGAGATGCTCACAGGAATCGCAGCGTGCGAGGCTGCCTCCTTGGCCTTTTGTTCCATAAGCCGGTTTCCTCCCAACTTTAACGTTCGAGGGGATTATAGGTAATCGGCCCATGTTTTAATGCACTGTTTTCCCAGCTAGATAAACATTTATACGGCCTTTAGGCCACCACGGCGATATGGAATGTGCCAAAGGGACTGTCCCTTTGGCACATCGCCGCATTCGTTACTTGCCGAGCCAGTTTTTGAACCACCACTCCATGGAACGGCTCATCTCGGCCATAAAGGGGCTCGTGTGCTTGCGGGTGTAGATATCCACCACGCGCTCGCCTACCTCGCGGGCATGCGGACGGAACATCGCGTCCATCTCGGCCACCTGCGCGTCCATGGTCGCAGCATCGGCGCGGCAGTAGCGCTCCTCGTGCACCAGGTTCACCACGGGATGCGCAATAGCCGGGCGCTCCTTACGGGGCGTGCCGATGATGAGCATCGACAGCGGCATGGTATAGAGCGGCAGACCGAGCAGCTCGGCAACTTCCTCGGCATTCTCGACGATATCACCGATATAGCAGCTCCCCAGGCCCAGAGCCTCGGCGGCAACCACGGCGTTTTGCGCGGCGATCACGGCGTCCTGGGCCGCGATGGCAAAGTCGCCCAAACCCGGCGCGCGGCGGGGCGCCTTACCCGTGCGCTCGACAAACTCGGGCTCAAAGCAGCCCACGTGCTCAAACAGATCGATCCACTTGGCATAATCGACCACAAATATTAGTGCCCAGGGCGCCTTGGCGATCATGGGCTGGTGGTCGCACAGGTCGGCCAGACGATCCAGCGTAGCCTGCTCGCGAATGCTCACGATGGAATACATCATCATGGCGCCTGCCGACGGCGCACGGCTCGCCGCATGCAGAATCGCCGCCCGCTGCTCGTCGGTCACCGCCACGGGACGATCGTCGTCATCACGCGCGAAGGCACGCGTGGAGGAACGGTGCTCCAACGTGTCCAGCACCGCATTGCCCGTGGTCTCGACCGGATAGCCACACGTATCCACAGCCTTGGTGCAAACCTGCTCGTTCATCGCCTCATCCTCGCTAATTCTTTAAGAAGCCTTTACGTTTCCGTGTAATTCCCGTCCATTATCGCGCAGGTCGCCACTACATTGCGCCACACCGCCACACGTGCGCGTTAATATGGCTGGTTGTTGTGCGCAGACACCAATTGCGGCGCATATCTTGGTAACAATCGGGTAAACCCCCGCTTTCGTAGGTTTTAGTTTGTGAGGAGTCTCAGCATGTTCGCTGCCGCCATCTCGCTCGTCGGTCTTGCGGCGACCGTCTACCTTGTTTTGCGCGAGGCCAAGGCCATTCGCGCTCAGTCGGGCACCGTTGCCAAAAGCGCTCTTGGGTGGAGCGTCGCCTTCGGCCTGTTCCAGCTCTTTTTGACCATTTGGGGCGCTATTGGCCTCGTCGCGCAGAACGAGCCGCTCGCCTTCGTGATGCTCATCCTGACCAATGCCATCCTCACCGGCTGCGCCTGGGCCAGTATCGCCCGCGACCGCATCGCCCCGCGCGTCTTTGCGTTCGCCGGGCCCGACGCCCCCGCCCCCACCGGCAAGCTCGCCCGCCTGCGCGGCGCCTTTGTGGGCAAACCGCTCGTCGCCGCCGTCTTGTGCCTGCTGCTCGCCGGCGTCTTTGCGCTGCTGGGCATGGAGGTCTCGTCCAACCACGACTTTACCTGGGTCTACCCCCTGTGCACCCTGCTCGAGTGGGCCATCATCACCGTGCTCATGATCGGCTTGTTCTTCCTGTTCCAGCGCCACGGCGCAGCTCCCGCGGTCCTGGCCTTTGCCCTCTTTGTCCTGGGCATTGCCGAGTTCTTCGTCATCACGTTTAAATCCATGCCCATCCAGCCGGGCGACCTTTCGGCCATCTCCACCGCCGCCGCGGTCGCCGGCACCGGCTACACCTTCTCCATCTCGCTGTTCTGTGTGCTGTCCATGGGCTTTACCGCCATCGCCATGCTGCTGTGCGAGTACGCCGGCCTGGTGGCACCGCACCGTCAGAAGGGCGCCGCCAACGCCAAGCGCATGCTGCTCACCAACCTGCTCGTCGCCGTGCTGTGCCTGGGCGGCGTGACCGCGCACGTCACGCTCATCGACTACTACAACACCCTCGGCATCACCGTCTATACCTGGCGCCCGCTCGAGAGCTACTGGCGCGAGGGCTACCTGCCCGCTTTCATTAGCGCAGCGCAGTCCATCAAGCCGCCCAAACCCGCCGACTACTCCGTCGACGATGCCAAGGCCACGCTCAAAAAGTACGCCAAGGCCTACGACAAGTCCGACGCAGCCAAGAGTGACGAGCGCACCGCCGCAAAGGAGCAGTTCGACAGCGAGAAACCCACGGTCATCGCCATCATGAACGAGACTTTCTCGGACCTGTCCATCTATCAGAACATGCGCGCCGGCTACGAGGGCCCGCAGTACTTTAAGAACCTGTCCAACTGCCTCAGCCGCGGCAAGCTCTACGTGAGCGCCTACGGCGGCGGTACCGCCAATACCGAGTTTGAGTTTATGACCGGCAACTCCATGGCCAACCTGGGCTCGGGCGTGTACCCCTACACCATCTACAACATGGAAACGACCGGGAACCTGGCAGGGCAGTTCAAGTCGCTCGGATATTCCACCACAGCCATGCACCCCAACCACGCAACCAACTGGAACCGCGAGAACGTCTACAAGGACTTTGGCTTTAACCAGTTCCTGTCCATCAATGACTTCCAGGGAGCCGACACCCTGCGCGGCATGGTGACCGACCAGGCTACCTACGACAAGATTCTTGAGCTGCTCGACCAGAACGCCGATCCGCAGTTTATCTTCGACGTGACCATGCAGAACCACTCGGGCTACGATACGGGCCTGCTGCCGGTCGACAAGCAGATGCACCTGAATATCGACACGACCGATCTGGACGCCAAGACCGTCGAGGACGGCACGCTATCCGATGTCGACGAGTATGTCTCGTGCATCGAGCAGTCCGACCAGGCGCTGCGCTACTTCCTCAACGCCTTGAGCAAGCTCGACCGCAAGGTGGTCGTGGTGTTCTGGGGCGATCACCAGCCGTTCTTCCCGTCCAAGTTCAACGACAAGTGGTTTACCGGCGAGGACGACGCTACGCATCAGGAGCGCCTGTGGCAAACCGACTACATCATCTGGGCCAACTACGACGTTGCCGGCTGCGACCAGACAAGCGAGGTCGACGACCTGTCCACCAACTACCTGTCCACGCAGCTGATGCAGCTGATCGGCGCACCGCTGACCGACTACCAGAAAGCGCACATGACGCTGCGCGAGTCGCTGCCCGCCATCAACTCGGTCGGCTACGAGGACGCCAGCCTGCGCTGGGCGCTCTCCTCCAACGTCACCGGTGACGACGCCGCCGCAGCAGCCGCCACCAAGGCACGCGAGGATTACGCCAAGATGCAGTACTACGAGATGTTCCGCGACGGCAAGAACGTGTACACCGAGCACTTCCAGACCGAGGCCAACGAGACCGACCCCAACCTGGCACCGGGTACAACCAAGATCAAGTAGCGGCGCGTCTTAACTGGTTCGTCTGCCCGGCGGCGCGGAACGTAAGGTTCCCTGCTCGGACAGTCCTGCTCGCACGGAGAGCACATTAAGTGCTCTCCGGCTCGTGCGGAACTCGCGATGAACCTTACATTCCGCGTCGCCGGGCAGACGCCTCGGTGTTGAAACGCGGCTTGTCATGGGGACATCTGCTGAACATATATAAGTTGAAGGCCACGTCATGTGGCCTTTTTGCATCCGGAAACCGTGTCCCAGAATTCACGTCCGGAGCGGGATGCAGTTTCCGCTTACGGCCCCGTTGGGAAACTCCATCCCATTCCAAAGGCAAATTCTGGGACGCACTTTCCGAAACCCCATCCATCAGGAAAGCCCTTCCCACTCTGAATACATCCAGCGAACGTATGCGAGCGTGTTGTCCAGAACGGCCTCGTCATCGAGGTGATGGAAAATGTCACCCCAAACGCTTGCCACGGTTGCGTCCACAAGTGTCAAGAAAAAAGCCTCGAGAATCTCGAGGCTTTCACGTTTGTACGATTGAACGCGCGGCACCGCGAGCGACGGTCTACTCGCCCAAAACGGCCTTCTTGGCGGCTGCGGCCATGTTGTCCAGGTCTTCCTTGGTGGGATGGTCCTTCGCGGCAACCCAGTTGTCGAGCAGCATCTTATAGCGAGCGTTGTCGGGATCTTGCTCGAGCATGGCCTCGTAGCGCTGCTTGACCGCGGGGCCCATCTTGCCCTGGCACATCGCCCAGCCCGCAAGCTCGGCATCCCCAGCCAAATTGGAAGTCACGCGATCAATAATCTGCTGGTAATAGCTCTGGTCGGCGCCAGAACCGCAGGTGCCAAACAGGAAGACGCGCTTGCCGTGCAAGGCGGAGAGCAACGCCGCGACCGAAGGCGTGCACGCGCCCTTGTCGCACCAAAAACCGACGAGCACCGTGTCGGCCGTGCAGGCGCCCTGCGCCTCGAGCGCAACCTGATCTGCATCCGCATCGTCGCTCAACGCCGCGGCATGGACAAACTCAACACCCGCAGCCTGCAGAGCGCGCTTGATCGCGCCCGAAACCATCCTAGTATTACCGCTCTTGCTGTTAACCACCAAAGAGCACGTCATAGTCACGTTGCCTCGTTTCCCCCAAAACTAAAGCCACTAATGCAATTTATTAGATGAATATCTTAGTACTAACGACGCAGATGTAAACCATCTGCCGCCAATCGGTGGCCCCTACTGGGCAAACTGGCTGCGGTAGAGTTCGGCGTAGAAGCCGCCTGTCGCTAGCAGCTTGTCGTGTGTACCGCGCTCGATAATCTGGCCGTCGCGCATCACCAGGATGCAGTCGGCGTTGCGAATCGTGCTCAGGCGATGCGCCACCACAAAGCTCGTACGGCCGGCCATGAGCTCGTCGAATGCCGCCTGCACCTGCAGCTCGGTGCGGGTATCGATGCTCGACGTCGCCTCGTCCAGCAGCAGAATCGCCGGGTCGGTGAGCATGACGCGCGCGATGCACAGCAGCTGCTTTTGACCCTGGCTAAACGTGCCGCCGTCCTCGCCGATCACCGTATCGTAGCCGCCTGGCAGCTGCACGATAAACTTGTGCGCGTGCGCGCGCTTGGCCGCCTCGACAACCTGTTCGCGCGTGGCATCGGGACAACAATAGGCGATATTTTCCGCCACCGTGCCCTCGAACACCCACGTATCCTGCAGCACCATGCCAAAGGCGCGGCGCAGGCTTGCGCGCGTGTAGTCACGCGAGGAACGGCCATCGACCGCAATGCGACCGGCATCGATATCGTAAAAACGCAGTAGCAAATTGATGAGCGTCGTCTTGCCGCAGCCCGTGGGGCCGACCAGGGCAAAGCGCATGCCGGGCTTAGCCTCGATGCAGATATCCTGCAGCAGTTTGCGGTCGGGCACGTAGCTAAAGTCCACATGCTCAAAGGTCACCTCGCCCTGCGGGACGGCAAGTTCCACGGCATCCTCCGCGTCGGGCTCCTGCTCGCGCGCATCGAGCAGCGCAAACATGCGGCGCGCCGAGGCGTACGCGGTCTGGATCTGCGTAATGACGTTGGTGACCTCGTTGAACGGCTTGGTGTATTGGTTGGCATAAGACAGAAAGATTTGAACGCCGCCCACCGTAAGCGCCGCAGGCACGCCCGTGATCACGCCCACGCAGCCGATCACGGCGACCACGGCATAGATGATGTTGTTGATAAAGCGCGTGCCGGGGTTGGAGAGCGAACCCATAAACTGCGCGCGCTCGCCCGCGGTGTAGAGCTCGGCATTGAGGGCATCGAAGCGTTGCTGAGCGTTCGAGCCATAGGCAAAGGCGTCGACAAGCTTCTGCTCGCCCACGTACTCCTCGATATGGCCGCCAAGCTGACCCTGAATACGCTGCTGCGCCGTAAAGCTCTTGTTGGAGAGTTTGGCGATGGCGCTGGCCGCAAAGATGGAGAGCGGCGTGACGAGCACCACTACGAGCGTCATGGTCAGGTTGATGGAGAGCATAAACGCGAGCGTGCCAACGATGGTGATAACACCGGTAAAGAGCTGGGTAAAGCCCTGCAGCAGACCGTCGCCCACCTGATCGACGTCGTTGACCACGCGGCTCATAAGGTCGCCGTGGGCATGGCTGTCGATAAAGCTGAGCGGCATACGGCTGAGCTTATCGCTCGCCTCCACGCGCATGTCACGCACCGTCTCGTAGGACAGGCGGTTGACGCAGTAGCCCTGCAGCCACTGGAAGGACGCCGCTCCCACCACGACGAGTGCGAGTTTGGTAACGAGCGGCAGCAGCGCATCGAAGTCCACCTGGCCCGCAGCAACGATCAGGTCGATGCCCTCACCAATGAGAATGGGCGTGTAGAGCTGCAGAATCACCGAGACAGCGGCACTCAAAAACGATGCCACAAACGAGACGCGGTGCGGGCGAACATAGCCCAGCAGGCGGCGGGTCACCGCACCCACGGGATAGCGCTCGGGATCGCCGAGCTGGCGCGGACCGTCACCCAGGTCGTTGAGGTTATCGTTGCCGGACACGTTGGCCGTCATCGTGGCGACCGAACCGGAGGAAGTGTACGGATTCATTTAGCAGCCCTCCTTTGCGCAGACGGATGTGGGGACGGTCGGGGCGCCTGGGGCGGGCGCGGGCGCCGTACTCCCCTGCTGACCCTCGAGCTCCTCGCGGCGAAGCTGCGACTGGCAAATCTCGCGGTAGAGCTGGCAGGTCGTGTAGAGCTCATCGTGCGCGCCCAGGCCCGCGACCGAACCGTGGTCAAGTACGCAGATCATATCGGCGTCGCGCACGGTCGAAACGCGCTGGCTTACGATCACCGTAGTCAGCGGCAGCCCGCCCTCAGCAGCGCCACACACGCTGCGCTCGCGGATGGCATGGCGAAGCGCCGCATCAGTCTTAAAGTCAAGTGCCGAGGCGGAGTCGTCCATGATCAGGACCTGAGGCGAGCCCACCAGGGCGCGCGCGATGGTCAGGCGCTGGCGTTGGCCACCGCTAAAGTTCTTACCGCCCGCCTCGACCGGGGTATCGAGCCCCTGCGGCTTGTTGCGCACGAACTCGCTCGCCTGCGCCATGTCGAGCGCCGCCCAGAGATCCTCGTCGGTCGCAGCCTCGTCGCGCCAGGTCAGGTTGCTGCGGATGGTGCCGCTCACCAGCGACGCACGCTGTGGAACGGTCGCGACCACACGGCGCAGCTGGTCGAGCGGCCAGGTGCGCACGTCGGCGCCCATCACACTCACGCTGCCGGTGCTCGCATCGTACAGGCGCGGGATAAGCGAGACGAGCGTGGACTTGCCGCTACCCGTACCGCCGATAATGCCAAGCGTCTTGCCCAGCGGGAGCTCCAGGGTCACATCGTTGACGGCATTTGCCGCGCCCGCGCCAAAGGAGAAGCTCGCATGGCTCAAGCTCAGCGCGGGGACCGGAACAGCGCCACCCGCCAGTTCGCTCGGCTTGGGCAGCGCAACCGACTGATCGCCCTCGTCGGTGATGCTCGGCTCGCAGTTGAGCACCTCGTTGATACGCGAAGCACTCGCGCTCGCCTTGGTAAAGACCACGACCAGGTTGGCGACGTATACGATGGAGGTCAGGGTCTGCGTCATGTAGTTGACGAACGCCATGACCTGGCCCTGCGTAAGCTCGCCCACGTTGACCTGGATGCCGCCCACCCACAGGATGGCGCACACGCCCAGGTTCATCACCAAAAACGTGACGGGATTAAGGATTGACGAGAGCTTGCCCACCGCGATGGCGGTATTGGCCTGGTCATCGGCGGCTTGGGCAAAGCGCTCGCGCTCGTGATCTTCGCGTACAAAGGCGCGAACCACGCGGGCGCCCGAAAGCCCCTCGCGGCAAATGAGCGCGATGCGGTCAAGCTTTGCCTGCAGCTGCTTGTAGTACGGAATGCAGCGCGCCATGACAAACCAAAACACCAGGCCAATGGCGGGCGTGCAAATCAAAAAGATCATGCCGAGCTTAAGGTCGATGGCGAGGGCCGCGCACATAGAGCCCACCGCCAAGAAGGGCCAGCGGATGAGCATGCGCACGCCCAGCGCCACGGCAAGCTGCACCTGGTTGACGTCGTTGGTGATGCGGGTGATAAGCGACGGCGTGCCAAAGCGGTCGAGTTCGGCATAGCTCAACTTGTTGATGTGCTGGTAGAGCGCACCGCGGATATCGGTGCCCATGCCCTGCGAGGTGAGCGCCGCCATCTTTTGGCAGACGAGCGTAAACGAGATGCCGATCACAGCCATGGCGCCAAGCAGCATACCGTAGTGGACGACGGCGTTGACATCGTGCGCACCGATGCCCTTGTCGATCATCTGGGCAATCACGAGCGGCGTCAGCAGGTCAAAGATCACTTCGATCAACTTGCACGCAGGGCCGATCACCATATACCGGCGAAACTTACCACCAAAACGCCTGAGCAACTCAATCATAAAAAGGCGCTCCCTATCATCATTCACACTCAATTCGAATCATGATAGTACGGTGAGCCCAAAAGAAGCGTAAACAACTCGTCATTTCTGGCGAGATTCAAGAGCGGGTTAATCGCCTGATATACTTACATTAGTGCTACCAAGTGAGTCGCCAACCCTTGAAATGAGGTGCCGAGATGAACGACATTCTCGCAAGAAGAGCAAGACGAGTAACCATGGGCATCGCCCTTTCCGCGGCACTTGTCGCGGGAATCGCCCCCGTAACGGCGATCGCGGCAGAAACCAGCTCCCCCACCGATGCAGTCGCCTTGCAGACAGCGGCCGCGAACTCGAGCGAAACCGCGGCCACCTAAAAAGAAAAAGCGTATGCAGCCATGCAGGAAGCGCTCAAAAACCTCGAAGCCGCAAAAGAGGCCGCAAGTCCCGAGAAAATCGCGGTAATCGATGCTGACATTGCCGCTTCTCAAGAGCTCCACGACATGATGTTGGCAGAAGCCGCCAAACGGAGGGAACCCCTTCCCGCCATGCAAGCGGACGTCGATGCGGCCCAAGCCAAATACGATGAGGCTCACAACCGGGTAATCGAGCTTCAGGCAAAATTAAAAGAGGCATACGACAACGGAGATTACGCAGCTGCTCAACAGTTGCGTTCGGAGATCATGATGGCAGATTCGCGAGAACGTTCTTGCGAATATGAGCTTGCCCACTACCGAAGCCGCCTCGAAAGTCAGAAAGGACACGTTCAGTATTTCGAGAGTGCGGCGGAGGAAGCCAAAGCCAGCGTCGACGAAAGCATAGCCAAGCGAAATGCGCTCACCGACGATTTGGAAAAGGCGCAAGCGGCCTATGACGACGCCTGCAAGGCATACGAAGAGGCAAAAGCCGCGGCAGACAAGGCCGCCTCGCCCGAGATAACGCAACCGACCGAGACAACGCCTCCCTCCAGCTCGGCACAACCGGCCGAGACGACACAGCCCGCCGGCTCGCCCGCGACCGGCAAGGGCGCTCCATCGAGCTCCACCAAGCAGGCGAACACGAGCAGCGGCAAGCAAGCAACTACGACCGCCGGCAAGCTCGCAAACACAGGCGACACAACGCCAAGCGCAATCGCGCTCGCAGGAATCGCCGCCACGGGACTCGGAATAACCGCCACAGCCACACGACGCCTCAAGAACTCAAAATAGCGGCCAACGGTTATTGTCTCCGCCAATCCACAACCCCAGAAACAAAAGAGGCCCGTTTCCCCAACCCAGGGAAACGGGCCTCTTTAACTGCAAAATCCAAGCAACAGCACCGCCGTCTCTTGAACCACGTAGCCATCAATGCCCAGGCAACGCCAGCAAGCAGCACAAAACACGGGATTCAATTCTGCAGCTTGCGCCGTTGAACTCCACGAGCCTGCCCGTGTAGACGAGCCTGTCCACGACAGCCGCCGCCATCTTGTCGTCGCCGAACACGGTCACCCACTTGCTGAACTCTATGTTGGCCGTGACGATCATGCTCTGCCTGCCCTCCGGCACCGACATCACCTGGAACAGCAGCCTCGCGCCCACGATGTCCGGCGGCACGTAGCCCTGCTCGTCCAGGATGAGGAGTTCGCGGCGGGGGCGACGCTCTCCGGGCTGCTGCCGCGTATCTCGCGGCGTAGAAAGGAGTGAGTACCATGACCAGCGCGAAGAAGATTTACCTCGCCGTGGCGGGCGGGCTTATTGCCGCGGGCATCGTTCTCGCGGGCATCGGCTTTATCGCCTCAGGCCGCGATCAGGCCGTGTTCACGACCCAAATCGACATGCGTGACAACACCATCGTGCTCGGCGACGTCGAGGTGGACGAACCCGAGGGCATCCCGTTCATCAGCCGGCTCGCCATTCTTGGCGAGATCGACACCTCCGACGTCGCCGACCCCGCCGCGCCCTAGGCGCAACGAGCCCGGGCACTCCGTCCGCTAATTTGATTGAGATGGATCGCTCCTACTACGCGAGCATTGAGGTCGGGCAGCGCAATGTCAGCCTTTCAAATCTCAAGAAGATTACCGACGGCTTTCACATCACCATTTCGGAGCTCATGCGCGGTGTCGAGTAGATGATTCTCATCTGACTTGGCTCGTTCATGTTTAATCTGTCTCGTTAACCGAAATATGCAAATCTGGTTAATCAAATAATTGAAATCTGGTTAAATGAAAACTGTAAATTTGGTTAAACGCGCTGGTAAGCAATGGTGAAAACTATGCCAAATAAGTACTACGCTAGAATTATCGAAAATGAGCTCGACCAGATGCTTGGGATATTCGGTGCCGTTCTCATCGAAGGACCTAAATGGTGCGGGAAGACAACCACGGCCGGGACCCGTGCGGCGTCCAGGCTCCTCCTCATGGACCCGTCGCGCAACTTCGAGAATCGCTTCCGTGCCGAGACGGACCCGGCGCTTGCCGTTTCCGGCGAGGTGCCGCGGCTGATCGACGAATGGCAGGAGGTTCCGAAACTTTGGGACGCGGCACGGTTTGAGTGCGACAACCGCGGCGGCGAGCCTGGCCAGTTCATATTTACGGGGTCGGCGACACCGCGAGACAATGAGCGGCCGATGCACAGTGGCGCTGGAAGGTTCGCTAAATTGCGCATGGACACCATGACGCTTTTCGAACTTGGGAAATCTAGCGGTGCGGTTAAGCTGTCGGGCATCATTTCTGGCGAAAAGTTCAGGGGCGCCTTCGGATCGATGGGTTCTGCCGAGATCGCCGAGCGCATCGTTTGCGGTGGATGGCCGGCGTCGATTGGGCGTGACGCGCGAATTGCGTCCGCGACGGCAAAACGATATATCGAGATAGTCGCTGAGGAAGACATCCCCCGCGTCGATGGCTCTCGACGAGATCCTGAGAAAGTGAAAGCCGTCATCGCGTCGTTGGCGCGCAACGAATCCACTCTTGCGACGCTCAAGACGCTTGTGGCCGATTTGGGTGGCGACGTATCGAGACAAACAGCGGCATCATACATATCCCTTCTTAGCAGATTGAGTTTCGTCTGCGATATCCCCGCATGGAATCCCGCGATGAGATCTCCGGTGCATCTGAGGGAGGCGCGTAAGCATCATCTTGCCGACCCGTCGCTTGCAGCGGCTGCGCTCGGGGCGACTGTGGAGACGTTGTTGTCAGACTTCAAGACACTTGGGCTGCTTTTCGAATCGTTGGCGCTCCATGATCTATGGGTCTATGCGAGGGCAAACGGAATGGGCCTTTATCACTATCACGATTCCCGCGATCTTGAGGTCGACGCTGTCATAGCGGCTCCAGGTGGGATGTGGATTCCCGTTGAGGTCAAGCTCAGTTCCGCTCAAATCGAAGAGGCATCTGACAATCTTGTTGCCGTCGAAGAGCGGATGGTTGCTGCCGGAAACACCCCGCCGGTTTCTAAAGTAGCGATTATTGGATTTGGTTCACAAGCCTATGTTACCGACCGCGGCGTCCAAGTTGTTCCATTGGACGTTCTCGCGCCGTAACGCTGCGGGCGAAGTGAAATCGACGCATCTTTTAGATTTCTTCAATTTGTGCGTAAACCAACAATGCCGTAATTACGCTATGTCGTTAGTGCGAACATCGCATCTTCAGTAGTCGAAGCTCGTTCGCAAACGGACCTCTTTACTTGCAAAAAAGGAGACAGCACCGCCGTCTCATGAACCACGTGGCCACCGCGCTCCCGGCAACGCCAGCAAGCAGCACAAAGCACGGGATTAAATTATTCAGATAAATGCGCCTTTACGGGTGATTTTTGGACGATTTGGCCCGGCCGGCGGCACGATATTTGGTAGTCGAGCGATCCCGCAGGCGCAGCCGAGGACCAGCGAGGCACCAAATGCCTCGCCGCCGGCCGGGCCATGTCGCGGTAACAAAAAAGCGCCCGTGCGCTCGATGGATTCGGATGCCCGACAGAGGCTCCTTATGGCTGCTTCCTTCCGGACCTGACCAGATTCGGAACATGTCGTCATCCGAACCCATCGAACGCGCTAGGCGCTCGGTATATCTTACCCGCTCCCGCCCAGCAGGGCAAGTGGGGCGAACCCATCGGATGGATTCGCCCCACTCGTGCATACCGCTAGCGGCGCCTGCGGTACAGGGCCGCGCCGCCCACGACGGCCAGCGCGCCGATGCCGGCCATGGCCGCGAGGGCAGCCGCCGGCAGGCTGCGGTCGCCGGTGTCGGGCATGCCGCCCTTGGAGCCGTCGCCGCCGGAGCCGCCGCTGCCGGAACCGCTATCGGAGCCGCTACCCGAGCCGCCGCCCGGCGTGCCGGGGGTCTCGGAGGTGCCGGGAGTCCCGGGCTCCTCGGCGTAGCCGTTGGTGAAGACCGGCGGCAGGTCGGCGCCGCCCTCGTAGGAGACCTTCGCCGACAGGTAGCCCGTCTTGGAGCCGTCTGCCGCCTCGTCGCTCACCGTGACGACGATCTTGTGCACGGCCCTGTCGTAGGTCACGTGTGCCTGGCCATCGTCGACCTCGCTCACCGTGAAGGTGTAGGTACCGGCCTGCTTGAAGGTCAGCGCGTCGAACGTGACGCTGCCGTCGGCGGCGTTCTTGGCGGTCGACATGACCTTGCCGTCCCGGCTCTTGAGCTCAAAGCTAAACTGCCCCGCCTTGAGCTCGGCGCCCTTGAGCACCTTGGCGGCGCCCAGCTTGAGGGTGACGGGCGCGGCCTCGTAGCCGTTGGTGAACGTCACCGAGTCGTCGCCCGTGGGATTGCCCTCGGCATCCGCCAGCTCGTGCCTGACGGTGAGCATGCCGTTTCCGGCATCGGTGACCGTCGTGCGCACGCGGTACGTCGCCCTGTCGTACGTCACGCCGCCCGCCGTGCCGGCGACCTCGCGCAGCTCATAGCTGTGCGTGCCGGGCGCGGTGTAGGTGACGGGGCCGAGCGCGACCGTGCCGTCGGCGGCGTTCCTGCCCGCTGCCGCGACGCTCTCGCTGCCGTCGGCGGCAATCTCGACCAGCTGGAACTCGAACTCGCCCTCGGCCAGGTCGCGGCCCTTGAGCTTCTTGCCCACCTTGATCTGGTCGGTGACGGAGCTCGGCGTCGGGTTCACGCCGTAGGTGTTGGTGAACTCGAACGCGCCCTTGCCCTCGGGCGTGCCCTCTGCGGGCAGGACCTCCGCGGCGAGCGTGCCCGCGTTGGTGTCCTCGACCACCCTGACCGTGAAGGTCCTGGTCGCCGTCGCGTCGTTGACCACGCCGTCGACCGAACCGGACTCGCTCACCCGGTAGGCGAACGTCTTGGTGCGCAGACCTTGGCCGTCGATCTCGGCGTCGTCGAGGTCGCTCGGCTGCTTAAACGTGACGTGGCCCAGCTCGACGTTGCCGGCGGCGTCGTTGGTCGCCTCGGTCACCGTCTTGCCGGAGGCGTCGACCGGCGCGGGCGCGCCGTCCAGCGGCTCAATCTTAAAGGTGTACTTGCCCTCGATGTCGGCCTGCGTGAGGCCGAGTCCGGCCTGGCCGAGCGCCAGCGTCTTGGTGCCCGCGAGGTCGACTGTCGCCTCGTTGGTGCCGTAGCCGTTCACGAACGACAGCGTGCCGCCGGAGCCCTCGGGGTAGACCACGGCCACATCCAGCCCGCCCTTGCCGTCATCGGTCACCTTGACCGTGATGTCGAAGCTCGAGGCGGTCGCCGTCACGCCCGCGGGCAGCCGGTCCGTACCGTCCTCGGAAACGGTATAGGGAATGGCCCAGGAGCCGTCGGCGGCCCTGGTGGCGGTGCCGTCCGCCACCATCTGCTCGAGAGCGTCGGTGGTGTAGGCGATGGGCGAGAACGAGAGCCCCGCGGCCTCGCCGTCGCCGGAGGCCCGGTTGGTCGCGGTCGCGACCACGTCGCCCCGGGCGTCGCGGACGGAGAACGAGAACTCGCCTGCCGCCGCGGCGCGGCCCGTCAGCGTCTTGGTGGCATTAATTGCCACGTTGCCCTCGCCGCCGAGCGTTCCGGTGGCCTCGTAGGAGTTCTCGAACGCGACCGTCGCGGGCGCGGGCGTCTCCGTGGCGTCATCTGCCGTGGAGACCTCGCTGCGGGCGACCTCGACACCGTCCTTGGCAACCGTGGTCGTGACCGTGAGCCTGCCCGTCGCGGCGTCGTAGCCGGGCGCGATGGTCACCGTGCGCGGCGCGGTGTCGTTGGTGTAGCCCTCGCCGCCGAGCTTGGTCTCGGTGACGGTGAAGCTGTAGGTCTTGCCCGCGTCGGCGTCGGTGAACTTCACGTCGCCGCCCGCGGCACCGCCGATGATGTCCATCAAGTCGGCCTTCCCGTCATCGGCCGCGGCCACGGCGTAGGCGTCCCTGCCGGTCTTGAGGCCGAGCTTGGCGGCCGTCTCGGCGTCGGCGGTCACGGTGAAGGCGAACTGCCCCGCCTCCATGGCGCGGCCGGAGAGCGTCTTGGACAGGCGCACGCCCGCGCGGGCCGAATAGTCGAGCTCGGTCGTGTAGGTGTTGACGAAGTCGCCGCCACTCACCTGCGCGATCGCGGGCGTCGTGGCCGTGAGGTTACCGGAGCCGTCGTCGGCCACGGTCACCGTCATCGTGGCGACATGGCCGTCGTAGTCCACGCCGGCGATGGCAGAACCGTCATCGGGCCTGACCTCGCGCACCGTGTAGGTAAAGGTCTTGGCGCGCACGCGCTTGCCGCCGACCTCGGCGAACTCGGCATCCTTGATGTCATTGAGCGTGTAGCGAATGGAGCCAAAGTCGAAGGCGACCTTATCGCCCGCCTTGGTGCCGGCGGCAGCCGTCACACTGACGGTCCTGGAGCCGTCGACAGACCCCTCGGGCATGGGAGCGCTGCCCTCGCCCGTGAGCGCGAACTGGAAGCTGTCGCCCTCCGCCCAGTCGCGGCCCTCGAGCGCCTTGGTGAAGAGCCCCGCGGTGGAGACGTCTCTGCCCTCGGTGGCCGTTCCGTACGTGTTGGTGAACGCGACGGTCGCGCCGTCCTCGGTCACGGCGCCTTCGGCCTTGGAGCCGTCAGCCCCGTTGACCGTGGTCGTGTAGCCCTCGGCGGCGTCCTCGGTCACGGTGTAGCGCGCGCCCACGGGCAGGCCGGCGATGGTCTTCTCCTCGCCGTCCTTGAGCGTGAAGGTCGCCTTGCCGTCCGTGAACGTCACGGCGTGCTCGCCCTTGCCGAAGGTGCCGGAGACGGGCTCGCCGTCCCCGTCGGTCAGCGTGACCGTGAAGCCGAACTCGCGCTGGCTGTCGCCGCCGACGACCGTCTTCTTGACGGTGAGGCTGCCGGTCTTGGCGGTGTTGGTAAAGACCGCCGCCTCGACCGTGCGCTCAGCAGCGCCACCGTCATCGTCAGTCAGCTGTGCAATCTTGGTCTTGGCAAACAGCTTACCGGCGCCGTCGTCGGTCACCGTGACGGTGGCACGATAGGTGGCCTTCGAAAACGTGAGTGACGCCTCGTCACCCGATTGCTCGGTAATCACATAGGTATAGGTGCCGGGCTTGGTGTACTCGATGGTACCGAAGTTGCCGACCTGGGCATCCTTGTGCAGCTCAATCGTCGACACGCCCTCCTTGGCGCCCTTGGGCATGGGCGCCTCACCCTGGGCAGTCAGCGTCATGGTAAAGGCATCCGCCTTAGTCCAGTCGCGTCCGGAGATCTTCTTTTGCACCTTAAAGGCATTTTCCACCTTCGTGGACTCCACGCTGTAGACGTTGGTGAAGCCCGCCTGCGTCGCCTGCCCGACGGTACCCTTCTGGGGGTTCGCCTTATCGGCAACCGCAAAGCCGTCCTCGCTCGTCATGAGCTCACCCTTGGAGTCGAGCTCCTGCACCTCGTAGTGCGTACCCGTAGGCAAGGTAACCGTGACGGAGCCGCCGGCCTTAAGCGCGATGGTGTCACCGCTCTTGATCTGTCCACTTACATAAGTGCCATTGGTGCCGCCGGGACGACCGGCGAACGCAAAGGTGCCGGCCAGCGGCGTTGTGCCATCGGCCTGGTAGAGCAGCACCTTAAAGGTAAATGCCTTGTTGGGCGCGGTGATGCCTTCGGCGGCCGTGACCGTCTTGCTCAGCGTCAGGCGGCCGTCAGAGACCTGATCGGTGGTGGTGTTGGTCTTGACGGCAGGGTTATTGCCGACCGTCACCGACGCCTGATTGGAGATGTCGCCCGAAGCGCCACCGCTCTTAAACGCGTCCTCGGTCACGCGGACCTTAAACTGAACCGTGCCCTCCTTGCCGGCGGGAACGTCCTTCAATGTCCAGGTGAGGTTGCCGTCATTGTCCTTGGAGCCGGCATCCTTATGCTCGCCCACGAACTCCACGAACTCGGTCCCCGCGGGAACGGTATCGGTAATCGTCACCGTGGCAGACGCGCCCTCAGTGTTCTTGTAGCCGATGGTGTAGGTGAGTTCGTCGCCCAGCGCCACACCCGACCCCGTCGAATCCTGAGCATCGCTCTCGGACTTCTTGGGCACGTAATTGGTCGTGGTGCCGGTATAGCTCTTGTTGTCAACCGTTACGGCAGCTTTGTTCTCAACGGTGCCGACCGCACCCTGGACGTCCTTCACGGCGCCCTCGGTAATCTTGACGCGCACGCGCACCGAACCGTGGCTGCCCGCGGGTTGCTTACCCAGGTTCCAAGTAAGCAACTGGCCGCTCGCGGCGCCCTTATCGGCATACTCGCCCTCAAAGGCCTCGAACACGACGCCCGTGGGAAGCTCGTCGTTCACGGTCACGAAGGCATCGGCCTCGGTATTGGCCCAGTTGATGGTATAGACGTAGGAGTCGCCCACAGAGAGCAGCTGCCCGTCGATGTCCACATTGGGCTTCGCGACCGTACCGATCGTCTTGACCTTATCGCGCGTATTGTGGAAGACGATCTTGCCGTTCTCGGTACCGTCGCGATAGATCACCTTGGGCGTCAGCGTGCCGTCGTTGTTGTCGGTCACCTCGAGCAGCACCCGGCACGTCGCGGACGCGTCCACGGGACGCACGCCCGCGGGCAGGTTGGCCAAGCGCTCCTTTGCCACCAGGTTAAAGCTGTAGGTAGTGGTGTGGTCGGCATTGTGGCGCTTGGTGGCAATGCCATCGTTGACGGCACCGGCAAGGTCAATCGTCTGCTCTTGAGTTCCACTGGTAGCATTGCCAAGCTTAAAGTAAACCTTACCAAAGTCGACCGTAGCGGTACCGTTATCGCTCGCCTGGGTCTTACCCTCATCCCTCCATACGAGCTCGCCGTCGGCCTTCTCGGCATACAGGTCAAACGTATACTGGCCAGCCTCAATCTTGTCGCCGGAGTCCATTACCTTCTCGGCAGTAAGACCGTCGAATGTTCCAGTCGCGACATAGCTGTTGGTGAAGAACACCTGGGCCTTGACGGTACCGTCCTTGGAGCTATAAGTCTTTGCATCATCGGTATCTTCGACATTGTTGGCGTCAAAATGCTTGACGGTAGTCTCGGTATAGAGCGAGCCGTTGTCGCGATTCTTAACCGCAATCTCTACCGTCCAATAGGTGGAGTCGTATGTATAGCCGCCCTGGTTACCCTTATTTTCGACGATCTTGTAGATAAACGTCTTACCCGCATCTTCCGTCGCAAAGGTCAGGCCACCCAAAATACCGGTGTAGGACGTGCCATCGGCCTGCGGCTCATCGTTTGTCACGGTAAGCTTGCCCTCATCCGCGCGCAGCAGCTTGTTGAGCTTTTCGATTGAAGCATCGCCTTCGCCCGTTACCGTAAAGCCAAACATGCCGGCATGCAGGTCGTGCCCGTTGAGCGCCTTGACGATCTCAAGACCGCCCTGGAGCTCGTAGCTCGTTGAAGTTTGGTAACTATTGGTAAAGATGAAGCCTTCCGAGCCGGTCGTGCCATCGGCACGCGCCACAAGCTTGCCGCCCTCATCGGTTACGGTAATGGTCAGGACATAAGTGTGCGTGTCATACGTCCACTCGCCGAGACCATTGGGAACTTGTTCGTTAATAGCGAACTTATACGTGCCCGGCTTGTTGAAGGTGAGCTTCGAAAAGTCAATCTTTTCGTGCTCCCCGTCCTTGAGGGCCGCCGTCGTTTGCTTCTCCTCAGCGTAGCCGTTCTCCGCGCTCATCGAAGAGCCGGTGATGAGCTTGCCATCGATGGCAGTCTTGGTAGCATCGTCAGCCGCGGTCATGGCAAAGGTGAACTTGTCCGGAGCATCGGCACCGACAACCACCTTTGTCACGGACGGAGTGTAGGTTGCCGCCTCGGTGACCGTATAGGTGTTCTTGAATTTGACCGTCGCGACACCGGTGGACGTTGCACCCGACGGATAAATCCACTGGCCCTCGAGCTCGTCCTTGCCATCGACCTGCTTGCTTACCGCTGTCGTGACTCTAAGCGTACCGTCGCCGTTATCCGCCACGACAGCCTTAACCGTATGGACCGTCTTGTCGTACGTATAGTCCGTCGCCTTGTCGTCAATCTCGCTCACCATATAGGTGAACGTCTTGCCGGCATCATTCTGATTGAAGATCAGCCCGCCCGCAGGTACCAAACTCACGGTCTTGGGGGCGTCGGCCTCAACGCTTGCGGTCTCAAAGACCTTGCCATTCGTGGAAATGCCAACCTTGCTGGCAGATGTCTCGTCAGCAGGCTTGACGATATAACGGAACGTGCTCTTAGGCGAGCCAAAAATGGTCGCATCCTTGGGATACGTCAACGTCTTCTCGATCTGCAAACCGCCAGCGGCGCCATAGTCGAGACTTGCCGTGTAACGGTTCACAAACGAGACGGCAGGCGTGGCGCCGACCTCACTTGCATCGTACTGCTGCACGTAGGTAGTCGAATCTTGCTTGAGCTCGGCAATCTTGCCGTCCGTCAGCGCGCTCGCGTCGGCGCCGTCGCCCAGTAGCTCCGTCACACCCGCACCCTTGAGCACGGTCGTCACGGTATAGAGCTTAGCGGGGTCGTTCTTGCGTGCAAGAACCTTGACGAGCACGATGGCATCGCCCGTGTAGCCGGTGTCATAGGTGTAGCTGGCAGCAGCAGGCTGGTTCTCGTGGATGCGATAGGCAAACGTACGCCCCAGATCCTGTTCCGTGAGCTCGCGGGCAAAGAGCGTCTCTTTCCCGCTTGCGCCCATCACGGCACTGGACTCTCCGGCCTCCGCCGCCTTATTGGACAGGCTAGCCTCGGCGCCGTCGACCGACGTCTGAACGCCGTTGTACCACAGGCCCGTCACGGCAAAGGTAAACTGGCCCGCGGTAGAGGCGCGACCCTCAAGGATCTTGCTCACCGTCACGCCACCAAAGGTGCCCGATGCATGGTACGCGTTGGTAAAGGCAGCCTTGTCGGTTACGTCCTTGTCCGCATCGGAGGCGCCGGTGTTGGCGTAGGTCACGCTCGACACGCGCAGCTTGCCCGCGTGGTTGCCCGACTCGTCCCGGTCGGTCACCACGACGGTCGCGCGGGCGGTGTGCTTGTCCATGGACATGCCCGCCTGGCCATCCTGCGCAGCTTTCTCGGTGATGTTGAAGCTAAAGGTGCCTGCGCGGTTGAACGTCACGGTCGGGGCGGCTTCGGTGCCAAAGGAGAACGATGCCACGCGTCCCGACTCGGGCGTGCTGGTGACAGCCCGGTTGACGCCGATGGCAACAGCCCCATCCGTTACCGCCTGCTTTGTGGTCTTGCCCAAACCGGTCGCACCGGCATCGTCCGTAGCGGCAGCAAGGTTAAAGGCATAGCTCTCGCCCTGATTCCAGTCACGACCGCTCACCGTCTTTTGGCCCTGTAGGGTCACGCTCGTGGGATCCACACTATATATATTGGTAAAGGAGGGCGTGACATTCTCGTCCAGCTGCTTTACCGAGTTGTTTTCTGCGGCCTTGTAGTACTCGACCGAGGTCTGGATGCCGGCACCATTCTTGGCGTTGCGCACCGCGGCGTAATAGACCGATCCATCGTAGGTCATGCCCGTAACGCTGCCGGGATCCTCGGCGAACTTGTAAACGTAGGCACGTCCCGCATCAGCCTTGGCGGTATAGGAGATTGCCGGCCAGGTCACCGCGCCATCCTTGGCGTTGTTGCCCACGGTCGCGGTGTTGCCCTCGGTACCCTGAGGCATGGGGGCCTTGATGCTCGGTACGACCGTCTTGGGGTCGAACGCTGCGTCGTCGTCCGCATAGCCGCCCATACCCTCAAGCGTAAAGCTAAAGGTATTCTGGGCAAGCAGGAAGGTCCCGGCGTTGTCGGTTAGGCTCTTTTGAGCATGGATGGTGATGTTCCTCTCATGCTCGTCGTAGCGGTTGGTGAAGATCGCGTCGGCAACCTCTGTCTTGGTGTCGTCGCCCGCGTCGTTGCGCTCCTGCGTCATCTTCACGCTCTTAACGACAAGAGCACCAGCTTGGTTGTCCTCCACCACGACCTCCGCTTTATAGCGGGCGGCGGAGTAGCTTATGCCGTCTGCCCCGGCATCGGAACCGGGGATAACCTCCGAGATGGTATAGGTGTACGTGCCGGGCTTGGCATAGGTGATGTCGCCAAACGTTGCCGTCTTATAGGTGATGTCGCCAACCGTTTGCGTCTGGGAATTCTTGGTAAGCTCGACCGTCGACACCTTGCTCTTGGCGCCATTGGGCATGGGAACGCCGTCGTCGGCTGTAAGCTGCACGGTAAAGGAATCGCCATCGGCCCAATCGCGACCTTCGAGCACCTTCTTGGCGCCCAGCTTATTCTGGGCGCCGAGCGTTACGGGCTTGGCGCTGTAGTTGTTGGTGAACTCAAGCGTGTTATCGGCGGAAATCTGTCCGCCCGCAAGCGCGACAATCTTGCCCTCGATGGTGTTGCCAGTTCCCGACTGCTCCTTGCCGCCGACCTTACGGCTCACAAGGCTAAAGCCGGCCGGAAGCACCGACTCTTCGGCGGAACCGGTCACGGTGTTGACGATACTCGCCAGCACGTCGCCGTTGGACGCCTCGCGCTTGGTAGTGAGCTCGCTCACGCTATAGCCGGCACCCTTCTTAAGGCCGTATACGCGGATGGTCTCGCCGGCCTTGATGGAGTGGGTGTCGCCGTTCCTAAGCTTAAAGGAATTGCCCACAGCGTTGCCGCTCGCATCGAACACATGCGCCTCGTAGCCCTTCTGGGACTCCGGCAGGGTGAACTTAAACGTAAACGTCAGATCCTTGTTATTCGCATCCTTAGTGGGTGCAGTAAGACCAGTATCTGCCGTCACCGTCTTGGTCACCTGCAGAGGTGCCACGCGACAATCGGTATACTGCACGGCCGTTGCCGTGGTAAAGAGATGATTGAGCTGGAGTGTGCCCAGCTTAGTACGGGTCTTGGAGGCATCGTCTATATATGCTGAATCGTCTTCTTGATAAAGAGCCATGCGGTTTACGCCCGTATCGGCAAAGATGGTCGCCAGCTGACCGTCGCGATCGCCACCATCCTCGACATAGCGCAGAATGGTCTTGGTGCCCTGCGCCGTCTTGTCATAGCGCATATGCATCCAGTTGTCCGTAGGACTTGTCGGGCCCCATGTCAGGTTTCCGTTGGCGTCAACGACTGCACTCTGCAGCTTGCCCTTGATGTGCGTAAGCGTGTTGTCGATGGAATCAGGAGAGCCAAACTGCGCCAGGGAGGCAATCAGCGAACCCGGGCCGCTCATGCTGAGCACGCCATCGTTCTCTTCGCCGGCGTCCACATATACGCCCGAGTCGTCCACGATTACCTTGGTGATGGTGTTGTTGATCTCATGGCCATCTGGACTTACAGACTCACGCAGGTAGTACGTACCCTTGATAAGGGGCGCATGCTTCGCCGAATCGAGCGGGAAGCATGCAGCGCCCTTAATGTCATACGGATAGGTCATGCCGTTTGCCTGCACGGTGTCATACGGCTCGGCACCCGATTTAATGGCACACGTTCTAGGACTATCGCCGGTAACGTCCTTGGCCTGGTACAGCTCAAACGTCGCGCCGTTCACGGGCTTGCCCAGGTCGTCAACCTTCTGCACAAACAGACGGTTCTGAACGTTGGTGAGGTGGATCACCGTAGAGAACTGCCTGTTTATCGTTTGATATTGCACCATGGAGGTGTTATCGATGGTTGCCTCCGCCAGAGACGATGCTGTAGTGTGATACACCGCCACGGTATATTCGGACTGGGACTTGTCCGTCATCATGGCGGCGTACTTCTCGATATCGCCGGGCAGCGACCTGACCGTTACCTCGTAGTCGCCCTTAGTGTTGACGCCAAAGACGTTCGTATCCGCCGATTTGGCAGCCTCGACCGCGCCCTCAATGCCGTGTTTGGAGCACAGCTTGTAGCCATTGAGCGGGTTGCCCGTGACCGCCGTCCACGCGTTTACGTCCGTGTCTTTCTTAGTTTTATCGGTGCGCTTGAGCACGACAGCAAAGGTCGTACCCGAGCTAATGGGTTTATCCTTATTGTCTTTCGTCTCTTTGCTAAGGGAAATGGTCTCCTTAGCGGCCAGATAGCCGCCGTTCAGCCACATGCGGCTGCCCGTCCATTGTTCGTTGTTGGCTGTTGTGACCGTTGTTTGCGGCGCAACCACCACGCCACCCGTGCCACTTGCCGCGGCCTTGTACTGCAGGTGCAGCTCACCTGGCGTTGCAGTGGTCGACGAGGTCAGGCTTGAGCGGTATCCCTTGGGCAGGCTAACCTCTTTGAGTACAAAGTAGTCGTGCTTCTCAGCATGCTGGCTATCGAACGAAAGAACGGAACCGTCCGACTTCAGAAGCACCAACTGACCATTGGCGTCCGTCGTGCCCTGAGCGATGGGCTCACCCTGCGCGTTCCAGTTGGCATCTGACTGATACAGAGCAAACTCGGCACCCTGGACTGCCTCGCCGTTTTGGTCGACCTTCGCGACCTCGGACGACGGCAGGGTGGTGAGGTTGAACTTAAGCGACATGTTCGATGCGCCCGCACCACGCTCCAGGTAGAAGAAGCTCAGCGTGTGCTTGGAGCTGTCGAGGAAGGTGTTGCCGGAGAATCTTCTGTTTGAAGTATCTACGCCGGCAGCTTGGAACATCGCCTTAATGGTGGTGTCTTGAATTGTCTTTTCGGGATCATTTGCATTGTCAACATGACCGACATGCACGCCACCGGTGGCGAAGTTGATCTTGAGCGTCGCCTTCTCGTGGATGCCACCCAGATCGCCCACGAGTACGCCGTCGATGTAGACCCATACGTCGTCGTCGCCCGAGAACTCGAAGATCATATCTTTGTTACCGGTGGTCTTGCCGCTCGCAGGCTGGACAAACTCCGTGGTCACGGACATTCCAAAGTGATGGTTGAGATTCGTGCTTCCATCAATGATCTGCTTAGGGGAGAGGCTGTTGCCCTTCTCATCAAAAACCTTGTCAGCCGAGTCGAAGGGGAAGAACTGGCCCAGATTTGCATCTGATACGCCGCCCTTATATACGCCCGCCTTATCGTAGACGTCAAAGGTGTTAGTCGTGGAGTTATATACGGCATAGTTGCCGCCAGAACCATACGAGTCGTAAACGTAATAGCCGTCCTTGAGCTGGAAAAGGCCTTTCACGTTGTTGTGGACGGCCTTGCCATCCTGCTTGCCATTTGCCTGGCTGTCGTTATTAAAGAGATAGGCCAGCGACTCATCGGTGTAGTTAACACCCTGGCCTTGGGAGGTGTAGGTGCCATTGTTGATTGCCGGATAGCCATCCACCAGCGTGTTCTTCACAAATGAAAGACGTCCAAAACCGTTGATATTGCTTCTGCCCGTCCATTTATTAATGCCTGATCCGGCACCGCCATTGAACTTGAGCTGATGGTCTTTATTGATGCCGGTGTTGTCATTGTTGTTATAGTTATTGATGTTTGCCGAGTTGTCATTGTCGCCATTAACGACCCAGTAGTCGAACAGATTGACCGTGGTGCCGGTAGGATTCACCGTCTGCACGGTATGGTCGCTCACGGCAGCCAACGCACTCGTCGCACCAAACAAGAGCGCACACGCCGCCAGCGGGACGGCCAAGACCCTCAGGACGCGCTTGGCGGTATTGGTTTTCTTGCCAAAAGGCTTTAGCATTTCTCGAGCTCTCACGCACACGCGATTCATGAAGGCCTCCCCCTATCCATGAGGACGGCATGAAGCGGCTCATTATATGTGTGTCGTCGTCCCCATCGATGCAAATATACGCCCCCCCCCGCGCAAAAACGCAAGGCAGGACATCGCTATATACTTAAAAGTGTAGCAATTTAAACGACCCGCCATTCCGCGTCAGGTTGCCACTCGGTCGTCAAATCGAACCATTCGCGCCATCAAAGGGGTTCGGCGGGATAAAACCGTCGGCAATCTTTATCCCCCACAACCCACAAAATAGCCCCGTCCCAAATAGACTGGTCTGACGCTGCGCCACGAAAAGGGCCTATCTACTACGTTTAGGCCGCAGGGGTCAACCATAGCCGGCTTTTTCGAAAATCGGCAAGCTTTCTACCTGCACTGATAATTGTTCTCGGGGGAAGCGGGCACTGCGGGGGCGCGTC
>CAKURW010000014.1 GCA_934675795.1 uncultured Collinsella sp. | reverse complement strand
CCGCCCCCGAGCTCGCGGCATCGCTCAAGGCCCTCTATGCCTGGTATCCCATGGCGGGCGAGGGCGGTTCCTTTGGCGGCGGTACGACCATCAAGGGTCTGGTGCGCGACCTGCTGGAGCTGTCGAGCCAGTTGCCGGGCGGTATGGACGACGCGCGCGTGGCGCGCGGCCAGGCCGATACCTCGGCACTCGCCGATGCCTATCGCGCGGCGCTAGGCGCAAGCAAGGCCGCGACCGAGAAGGCGCAGACGGCGCTCGATGCCATCGACGCGTTTGAGGCGAGTGGCAAAACCATGGAGGATGCGGCGCGACTCATGATGTCGTGCACCATGCCGCGCGCGAGCAAGGCATTCCCCAAGGAGCAGGTCGAGCTGCTCAAGGCCGAGGCCGCCGATGCGTTTATCAATATCGTGCTTGCCTGCGGTGGCCCGGCGCTCGATGCGCTGGTGGGCCTGGCCCGTTCCGTCGAGGCCGAGTATCGCGCATTGAAGGCTGCCCAGTCCGCCCTCGATAATAACGACCTGCTGCGTATGGCCTACGAGGCCCTGCGCGATTACCCAGCCATCCGTGCTGCGTACGAGGGCCGCTTTAAGATGGTCATGATCGATGAGTTCCAGGATACCGATCAGATGCAGGTCGATTTGATTCGCTATCTGACGGGCGCGGGGGAGCGCGCGCTGTGCACCGTGGGCGATGCGCAGCAGTCGATCTACCGCTTCCGTGGCGCCGAGGTCGAGGTATTCCATCGCCAGGAGCGCAAGGTGGGCTCGTCTGCCGCGCCCGAGGCGACTGCCGTGACCGACACCCCCGCCGGCGAGCTCGTCAAGCTCGTGCGCAACTTCCGCAGCCATGACGAGGTACTGCGTTATGTGGCACGCGTCTTCGACGGCGATGACGGCGGCCTGATGCAGGGCTTTTTGGACCTTGAGGCGAGTGACGGACGCAAGGACACGCTGGTGGCAGACGCCTCGCGTCGCCAGGCCCTCTTTGTTGCCGGCGGCAGCACGCAGGAGCGCACACAGGCCAAGGCCCGTGCGATCGCCGAGCGATTCCGCGCGCTTGCCGATGCCGGCCAGCCCCAGGGCGGCATGGTGCTGCTGCTGGGCCGCATGACCAATGCCGACGTCTACGCCCAGGCCTTCCGCGACCAGGGGCTCGACTGCGTCATCGCGGGCGGCTCGGTCTTTTCCCAAGCCGCCGAGGTGCAGACGGTGCGCGCCCTGGTCTGCGCGCTCGCCAATCCGGCCGATACGGCGCAGGGCCTCATGCCGTTGCTGGCCTCGCCGATGTTTGCGCTCGGCGTCCAGGAGTTCCTGGCGCTGGCGACCAAGCTCGATAGCGAGACGGGGGAGACCTCGCGCCGCAACATCGATGCGGGCATCATGAGCGATTCCGATGCGCCGGGCCTGCAGGACCTGCCGCTCGTGACGCGCGCCCGCGAGGTGCTGCGTTATGCGCTTCGTCGCGTGGGCCGCGATTCGTTCGCCGCCATCGCGCGCGACGTGGTCAACGCTTCGGGCTGGTTTGTGCGTCTGGCGCAGCGTGGTCCCGAGGGCAAGGCCATTGCCGCCAACGTGCTCAAGGCGCTCGATGCCGTGGCCGAGGCGGAGGCCGAGTTCGGCAATTCGCCGCGTTCCATCGCGCTGGCCTTCGACCGTTTCTTGGCGGGCAAGGAGGCCCCGGGTGCCCTCAACGAGGAGGGCGACGGCGCGGTGCGCATCATGACGGTCCATGCCTCCAAGGGTTTGGAATATCCGGTCGTGGCGGTCGCCGAGTGCTTTGGCGTGCGTAAGTCCTCGGGTGCGGCACAGATGGGTCGCGTCGAGGGCGGAGCACAGGTCGTGGCACTGCCGGCACGTTTCGACGGCGTTAAGCTCGCCGACGGTACCTTTGTGAAGGGCGACGACGTCAAAAAGCAGTTTGAGCATGCGTTTAAGGGCAAGGGCACGTCGCTGTGGCTGCCGCCGGAGCTCATGGAGGACGTCTGTGCGACGGGCTCTCCCGCCGAGGCATTTGCCCGCCTGCGCAACGACGACCTGCGGCTTTCGCTCGAGGAGCGGGCCCGCTTGCTCTACGTTGCCATGACGCGTGCGCGCGAGCTGGTGATCTTGGCGATGGATGCCGGCGTGAGCCGTGGCAAGGTGACGGCGCCGACCTTCGACGTCGAGACCGATCTGACCTATGACGTGCTGCGCCGTATTCTGCCGACCGACGCTCTGGACATGCCGCAGCTCGATGCCGACCGCCTGGTGTTCGACAACTCCCGGCCGGGCGACTACGAGCTCATTTCGCTCGCGGACTTTACCTTTGGCGAGCAGGCGTTTGAGGCTAACGCTTCGCTGGATGCCGAGGGCAGGCTTGTTCGTGGCGATACCGATGTCGCCGATAATGCTGCGCACTCAACTGTGCCTGGTCCTGCCGATTCCAAGCCCGATTCGTTTGATCTTGTGTATCCCCAGGCAGTGGGCGTGCGCATGGGCATCTGTCCGTATCCGGCGCGTGATTCGTACAGCTATTCGTCGATTGCCGCGGCGCTGCATGCCGAGGCCGAGGACCGTGCCGCCGAGACGCGCGTGCCCATGGACGAGTCCGGCGATGATGCCGAGTCGGATGGTTCCGAGATGACGGATGCGGACGTGGCTGCTGTCGAGCCCGCCGGCAATCCCATGGCGCTGGGCTCGGCCTTCCACGCCGCCTGCCAGTGGCTCATCGAGATGGGTGCCGATGCGTTGCCCGCTGCGCGCGCCGATGCGCTGACGCGTCTGTGGCGCCTGACGCCGGAGCAGCGCCAGCGCTTCGATGTCGCTCTGGATCGCTGGCTCAAGTCGTCGGTTCGTGCCGAGCTGCTCGCGTGGCCGTGCATCCGTGCCGAGGTGCCGTTCTTCTCGCTGGGCTGCGAGGACGAGGACATCGCCCGCTACGGTGCCTATGCCGAGGGCGCCATCGATGCACTGGCCACCGATCCGGCCGATCCGTCGCGCGCACTGGTCATCGATTACAAGACGGGTGGCACGCCGGATGAGACACCCGACCGGCTGCTCGAGAAGCACGCCCTGCAGGCGCGCGTCTACGCCGACGTGTTGCACAAGGCGGGCGTTGAGACGGTGACGGTCAAGTTCGTTCGCGTGGAGCAGGCGAATCCCGCCATCTTCGTCGAACCCGCCGAACCTCAAGTGGTCACCTACAACTTCTAGCCCTCAGATAACTTGCGGTGGAATACGGACTGTTTTGGCCAAAAAAGCCGCCAAACAGTCCGTATTTCACCGCAACTGCAAGAGGAGCCGTGTTGGTTTGGCTAGGTTCGGGTGCCGTCCGCGCCGTGCGGTAAAATCGTTCAGTCAGAACACGAACCCGCATCGGAGCTCATCACATGGCATTCGTCCATCTGCACAATCACACTGTTTTCTCCATGCTCGACGGCGCAACCCGTATCCAGGATATGGTCAACCGCGCCGTAGAGCTGGGCATGCCCGCCGTGGCCATTACCGACCACGGCTACATGTATGGCGTGCCCGACCTGGCGCTGGCCTGCGACGCCGTCAATCACAACACGCCCGAGTACAAAACCTGGAGCCACGACAAGGCCTTCTTGGAAAAGGACCGCCGCGACGAGCTGGTGGAGCCCGACCCCGAGGCAAACCCGCGCGAGCATGCCCAGTACGTCAAAGACATGGCCATGTGGGACGAGAAGGGCAACATCGACGAGCTCAAACCGCCCCTGGTCATCAAGCCCATCTTTGGCTGCGAGGTCTACTTTACGCCGGACGAGACCCTTGCCCGCGACCACAAGCCCGAGCTCTACCATATGATCCTCCTGGCCAAAGACCAGGAAGGCTACGTCAACCTGATGCAAACGGTCTCCGAGGCCGCCGTGCAGGGCTTTTACTACAAGCCGCGCGTGACGCTCGACAACCTGCGCCGCCATGCCAAGGGCATGATCTGCACGAGCGCCTGTATCGCGGGCATCATCCCCAAATACATCGACCGCGGCGACATGGAAGGCGCCATCAAGTGGGCCGAGACCTTCCGCGACACCTTCGACCCCGGCGACTTTTACATCGAGATCCAGGAACACGGCATCACCACCGACAACGGCCTGACCGACGAGCAGATGGACCGCACGCTCATCGATATCGCCAAGCAGGTGGGCGTCAAGGTCATCGCCACCAACGACTTCCACTACCTGCGCCGCGAGGACGCGCCCGTGCAGGATGTCATCATGTGTATTGGCATGAACGCCAAGGTCGATGACCCCAACCGCATGCGCATGACCGGCTCGGAGTTTTACATGAAGACCGAGGAGGAGATGCGGGCGATGTTCCCGTATTGCCCCGAGGCCTGCGACAACACGCTCGAGATTGCCGACAAGTGCTACGTCGAGCTCGACTGGGACTCCATCATCCTGCCGCGCTTCCCGCTGCTCGATCCCGGCGAGACGCACGAGAGCCAGTTCCGCCGCGAGTGCGAGAAGGGCCTGCGCCAGCACTATGGTGACGACTGGGCCACGCGCGAGATCGGTGGCGTCAACATCAAAGAGCGCTTTGAGTACGAATACAAGGTCATCTGCGACAAGGGCTTTGCCGCCTACTTTTTGATCGTTGCCGAGTACGTGCAATGGGCCAAGGACAACGGCATCGGCGTCGGCCCCGGCCGTGGCTCGGCCGCCGGCGCTATCGTCGCCTACGCCATGAACATCACCGCGTTCGACCCGCTCGAGAACGGCCTGATGTTCGAGAGGTTCCTGTCCCCGCAGCGTACCGAGATGCCCGATATCGATATGGACTTCGACGATGAGCGGCGCCTCGAGGTCGTGGAGCACGTTCGCCAGCTCTACGGCCCCGAGAAGGTTACCCACGTCATCACCTACTCGACCATTAAGGCCAAGCAGGCCATCAACGACGCCGCGCGCGTCCTGGACTACCCGGTCTACATGGGCCAGCGCCTGTCCAAGATGGTCTCGAGCGACCCCAAGGTCAAGCTCAAGCAGGTGCTCGAAAAGCAACCCGGCAAAGAGGATCTGTTTAACCCCGACTTTGCCGAGGCCTATAAAAAGGACGACGACGCCCGCCGCATCATCGACACGGCGCTCTCGATCGAGGGCCTTACCCGTGGCGAGGGCGTGCACGCGTGCGCCGTTCTGATTTGCCGCGACCCCGTCAACGAGCACGTGCCCACCAAGCTCGATACCAAGGGCGGCGTCGAGATTACCCAGTACGAGGGCCATACCGTTGCCGACATGGGCCTGCTCAAGATGGACTTCCTGGGTCTGCGTACGCTGACGGTTATCTCCAAGGCCAAGGCCAACATCAAAAAGAACTTCGGCATCGACATCAAAGAGGAAGAGATTCCCTTTGACGACCCCGAGATCTTTAAGCTCATGGGCTCCGGCCACACCGCCGGCGTCTTCCAGGTCGAGTCCGCCGGCATGACGGCCACGATCAAGAACATGAAGCCCACCGAGTACAAGCACGTCGTGGCATTGATCGCTCTGTACCGCCCGGGACCGCTGGGCGCCGGCATGGTTTCGTCCTATATCAACCGTATGAACGGCAAGGAACCGGCTGTCTCCTACGACGACCGTCTGGACGACATCCTGGGCGAAACCTACGGCACCATGGTCTATCAGGAGCAGGTTATGCTCATCTCCGTCGAGATGTGCGGCTTCTCCAAGGGCGAATCGGACTCGCGTATCCGTAAGCCCGTGGCTAAGAAAAAGATTAAGCTGCTCACGTCGACGGTGCTCCACTGGGAGGATGGCTCGGACGAGACCACTTACGACCACTGGATGAATGGCGCTATCAAGAACAACTACACGCGCGAGGTCGCCCAGAAGATTTGGGACGATGTTCTCGAGTTCGCGTCTTACGCCTTCAACAAGTCGCACTCCGCCGGCTACGCTATCCTGGTTATGCAGACGGCGTGGC
The DNA here is from genome assembly GCA_934675795.1 of uncultured Collinsella sp. Lineage (GTDB taxonomy): Bacteria > Actinomycetota > Coriobacteriia > Coriobacteriales > Coriobacteriaceae > Collinsella. The sequence goes on along the minus strand of CAKURW010000014.1, from coordinate 33,135 downwards.
TCAAGGCGCATTATCCGCACGAGTACATGGCGGCCGTTCTGACGTCCTATACGGGCAAGACCGACAAGATCGTGCACTACGTCTCGGCGTGCCGTCACGACGGCATCCCCGTGCTGTCGCCAGATGTCAACGAGTCCGGCACCGAGTTCACGGCTACCAAGGAAGGCGTGCGCTTTGGTCTGGCCGGCATTCGCGGCGTGGGCACCGGCGTGGCGCAGGCGATTATCGCAGAGCGCGAGGCGGGCGGCCCGTTTAAGACACTGCACGACTTTGTCGAGCGCGTGGACTCGAGCCAGGCCAACCGTCGCGTGATCGAATCGCTCATCAAGGCAGGCGCCTTCGACTCCACGGGGTATCCGCGCCGCCAGATGATGCACTTTGTGGACAAGAACAACCCCGAGAACATCATCGATGCCGCGGTAAAGCGTCAGAAAGATCGCGCAAGCGGCCAGACGTCGTTCTTCGACATGTTTGGCGACGTTGAGGGCTCGGGCTTCGAGGTCAGCGTGCCCGATCCGGATGGCCAGGAATGGGACCGCCACCTTAAGCTGAGCCAGGAGAAGGAGGTCCTGGGCATCTATGTCTCGGACCACCCGCTGCGCCCGTTTGAGTATGCACTTAGCAAAGCGCGCGACTTCTCGTTCTCGCAGATCGATACCGGCTACGAAGTTCAGAACCCCACGGGCGGCACCATCAACCAGGAGATTCCCGAGGGCAAGGCGCTGTGGTGGGCCGGCATGGTCTCGAGCGTGTCCAAGCGCGTGACCAAAAACGGCGATCCCATGGGTATCGTGCAGCTCGAGGACATGGAGGGCGAGGCCACGGTCGTGGTGTTCCCCAAGACCTACAAGGAGGCCGAGGGGTACCTGTACGGCGAGGTCGATCCCGAGACCGGCGCGCAGCTGTCCGATGCCTTTGTGCGCATTAAGGGCAAGCTCGAGCGCTCGGACCGCGGCGACCAGATCATCGCGCAGGAGATCGTGCCGCTCGAGCTCAACGAGGAGAACAACAAGCCCAAGGTGTTTGAGGTCATGGTGCCCAACAGCCGCTTTAGCCAGGGCAATATGGCGCGTCTTGCCACGGTGCTTACCGCCAACCCGGGCGGCGACCGCGTGGAGATCTTTATCGAGCAGGTGGACGGGCGCGTGCTGCGCGCCGAGGTGCCTGCCAAGGTCAACGCGCGCTCGATTCCGCTGCTGGCTGAGGCCAAGGCGATTGTGGGTAATCAGGGACGCGTGACGGTTATCTAAGCTACCCCGGGTGAGATTGGAGGAAGTGATGGCGCAGGGGACGTTTGTGCAGGCGCTTCGCAAAGAGGCGGCGTTGAGCGGCACCTTTATGAAGGGCCGCTCGCTCATGCTCAACGGCGCCGTGCTGTCGATTGAGGACAGCGGCTCGCGCTTCTCCAAAAACGTGACGGTTGAGGGCTCAGTGCGCGGCTCGCGCGGCGACCTGTACAAGACGCACGTGGCGCTCGACATGGACGAGCGCGAGGTTATCGACTACGACTGCGACTGCCCCGCCGCATACCGCTATCCCGGTATGTGCAAGCACGTCATCGCCACAGCGCTGGCGTACCTGGACACCAGCGGCATTGAGCCTGTTGAGGGGCTGCGCACGCCGGTTCGCACGTTTACGGCGCAGTCGAAACAGCCCGCGCGCACCGCACCCAAAGCGCCGGCCGTCAACCCCAACTTTCCCTTTCCGGCGCCCGTCCCCACGAGCCCGAGCCTTGTGGCGGCGCTCTCCGATCTTTCGGACGCGCGCATGGATGAGCTGGCGAGTATGCGCCGCAAGCTTGCCGGTGCCGTTGATCCCGACGCCCCCAAAGCGGCGTTGGAGCCCTCGTTGGTGCCGTACTACAATCCGCTGTTCGCTGACCGCTTTAGCTGGGCGCTCGAGTTCCGCATCCGCTGTGGATCGGTCTCCTACGTGGTCAAGGACATCGACGGCATGGCCGATGCCTACGTGCGCGGCGGCACGTTCTCCTATGGCAAGAAGCTCACGTTTGTCCATTCACCTGAGGCCTTTGACGAAACATCGGCAAAGCTGCTCAACCTTGTTGTGACGACAGTTGCCTATCTCGATGACATCACAAGTTCGCGTTCGGCGTCGTACGACTTTGCCCGCAGCGGTTTTGTTGCCGAGCGTCAGTTGCCGCTGTCCGAGCATAGCATCGTATATGTGCTGGACCTGCTGCGCGGCCAGACCATCTCCTTTGAGCCCGCCTGGTCGCGGGGGACGACGACGCATCGCACCTACGACGTGGCGGTTGAGCTGTCTCCGCAAGGGGAGGACGAGGCGTCCGCTAAGCGCCCACCACTTCTTGCCGCCAAAATCGCGCCGGCGGCTGGTGGTAGCTATGACCTGCGCCTGCCCGCCGATATGTACTGCTTTGCGTCGGGCGATGCCGCCTACTTGGTTGACACGCGCCGCGCGCGCCGTACCGACGCTGCATTTGCTCAGCATGCCGCACCTTTTTTGTCGCGCTTGCTGCCGTGCCGCACGCCCGCCCATATTGCCGCCGAGCAGGTGGGTGAGTTCTGCCGTATGGCGCTGCCCATTTTGCGCGACTATACCGACCTCACCGCGCCCGCCGCGCTCGATACCGTGGCACCCGAGCCGAGCTTTGCTATGGCGATCGGCGTCGACGATGGGCTCGTGACCTGCAAGATTACGGTTACCTACGGCGACTGGTCGGCGGATCTCTTTAGCCTGGGCGCTCCGGGCAGCCCCTTTGAAGAGCAGCGCCCCGGCGTGCCGCCCCGCGACGAGATAGCGGAGTTTCGCGTTATGGATACAGCGGCTCTGTACTTCGATTTCTACGAGGGCGGTCTGGCGTTTGAGGAGCGCGATGATGAGAGCTTGTTCTGCCTGCTGACCGAGGGTCTGTCCGCCCTGTCCGAGCTGGGTGAGGTCATGCTCAGCGACCGTCTGCGCCAGATTTCAGTACGTCCTGCGCCCAAGCTCTCGGTGCGCGCGACCGTCAAGAGCAATCTGCTCGATGTCGAGCTGGGCGCGAGCGGGCTTTCGGCGGCAGATCTTGCCATCTATCTGGACTCGTACAAGCGCCACCAGACGTTTGCGCGCCTGACGTCCGGCGACATCGTGCGCCTGGATGAGGGAGCGCGCGCCGCGTTTGGCCTTGCCGAAGATCTGGGCGTCGATGCCGTCGATCTGCTCGACGGCGTGTCGCTCCCCGCGTCGAGCACCCTTTTTGTCGATAGCATGCTCGCACGCACGCCGGCGCTTGAGGCCGATCGCGACGCCGCGTTCCGCCGCACCGTCGAGCGCCTGGACACGCTCGGCAAGATGGACTTTACGGTACCCGCCTCGCTCAAGGCCACGCTGCGTGGCTACCAGGTCGACGGATACCAGTGGCTCGGCTCGCTCGAACACCTGGGCCTTGGCGGCATCTTGGCCGACGACATGGGCCTGGGCAAAACGCTCCAGATGATCGCGCATATCCTGGCGCGCGTGGAGGCAGGGGACGCTAAGCCCACGCTCGTGGTATGCCCGGCCTCACTCGTGTACAACTGGACTGCCGAGCTGGAGCGTTTTGCCCCGTCGCTTGATGTGTGCGCCATTGTGGGCGCCAAGGCTCAACGCCGCGTGCAGATCGCCGGCGTGGCCGAGCATAGCGTGGTCGTGACGTCGTATGACCTTATGCGGCGCGATATCGACGAGTACGTCGAGCAGGATTTTGCCCGCGTGGTGCTTGACGAAGCCCAGTACATTAAAAACCCGCTCACGCAGGTGGCACGCGCTGCAAAGCGCCTGCCGGCCGGCGTGCGCTTTGCCCTGACGGGCACGCCTATCGAAAACCGCCTGTCCGAGCTCTGGAGCATCTTCGACTTTTTGATGCCGGGCCTTTTGGGCACGCGAGAGTCGTTTGCCAAGCGCTTTGAGAGCCCGGTCGAGCACGCCGAGGGCGACAGCGCCGCTCGTCTGCAGGCGCTCGTGTCGCCGTTTGTGCTGCGCCGTGTCAAGGAGGACGTGGTGGCCGACCTGCCCGAGAAGATCGAGGATACGGTCATGGCGCAGCTCACCGGCGAGCAGCGCAAGCTCTACCTGGCCAACCAGGACCGCATCGCCCAGCAGGTGCAGCACCGCGAGTCATCCGAGTTTAAGAAAGACAAGCTCAAGGTGCTCGCTGAGCTCACCAAGCTGCGCCAGATCTGCTGCGACCCGCGTCTACACTACGAGGATTACAAGGCGGGGAGCGCCAAACTCGATACGTGCATGGAGCTCGTGCACGGCGCGCTCGACGGCGGGCATCGCATCCTGTTGTTCAGCCAGTTTACGGGTATGCTCGATATCATCGGTAAGCGCTTGGCCAAGGAGGACATCGCCTTCCTTAAGCTCACGGGCGCTTCGTCTAAGGAGAGCCGCGCCAAGATGGTCGCGCAGTTCCAAGCGGGCGAGGTTCCGGTCTTTTTGATTTCGCTCAAGGCGGGTGGCGTGGGCCTTAACCTGACGGCTGCCGACGTGGTCATTCACTACGACCCGTGGTGGAACGTGGCGGCGCAGGACCAAGCGACTGACCGTGCACACCGTATTGGCCAGCAACATGCCGTGACCGTGTACAAGCTCATCGCCAAGGACACGATCGAGGAACGCATTATGCAGATGCAGGAGTCCAAGCGCGACCTGGTCAACAGCGTACTCGGCGGCGACGGCATCTCGTCGGCACTGTTCACGCGCGAGGATGTTCTGGCGCTTCTCGGCGGCGACGGGCGCTAGCCGCGCGCGGGGTGGGACTGCTGGAGTGGGCAGGACGGTCGACGCATTTTGGCCCGACCGCTTGCCTGATCCGTTATGTGTTCATTTGCAATGCCGTGGATGGTTTGTCTGCCTTTGGGCATAAGAACCATCAAGAACATTGGCACATCAGCAAAGGAGAACATCATGGCGAAATTCTTTAAGGACCCCGACGGTAAGCTCATCGCTGCCCTTGGCGACGACGTTGCGACCCCTGCCGGTTGCACGGAACTGACCGCAAACACTGAGGACGCGGCGCACGAGAAGCACGTGCCTGTTGTCGAGACCGAGCGCGACGGTCACGTGATTCGTGCACGCGTTGGCTCGGTCGAGCACCCCAGCCTGCCCGAACACTACATTGAGTGGATTGCGCTTGAGGCCGAGGGCCGCTTAGAGGTTCATTACCTTGAGCCCGGCATGAAACCCGCGACGTTTTTCGCGGGCGGCTCCAAGACCGGTACCGTCTATGCCTACTGCAACCTGCACGGGCTGTGGTCCGCGACATTCTAGGAGCGCGCCCCCGCTCGGGGTATCATAGCTAGCATATGCACATGCAAGCGCCGGCTGCATTATGCGGCCGGCGCTTTTACTACGATTTCGATGGTTTACGACGGAAAGGGCTGGGGCATGAAGCTCGCGCTTGCACAGATCGATATGCGCCTGGGTGATATTGAGGGCATTTGCGGCCGCATCGAGGACCAGGCTCGTCTGGCCCACGAGCGCGGGGCGCGCGTGCTGTGCGTTCCGGCTCCGCTCTTTATGGGCGCCATGCCCGGTGGCCTGGTGGGCGCTGCCGACTTTGAGCACGACGTGCTTGCCGGTTTGACTGGTGTCGCCGAGCGTATCCAGGAGCTTGACATGATCTGCATCGTGCCCGCGGCGGTTTCGTTTGAGGGCCAGCCGCTGCTCGACTACATGATGCTCAAGGACGGTCATGTGGTGCCGGCGCGTTCGAGCATTGCCCTGCAGCGTGGCGAGAACAACGACACACGTTGGGCGCCGCCGGTGTTCGACGTGGACGGCGTGCGCATCGCCGTGATTTTTGACTTGGACCGCGAACTCGAGATGCTGCCGACCGGTGTTGACCTCATTGCGTATTTCCAATTCAACGCGTTTGACATGACCGACCGCGAGACTGCCGCCATTGCTGCCGTTCGCAGCGGCGCCTACCGCAAGATCGCATCCAAGCGCAGCGTGTGGTTTGCCTGCATGGCGCCGGTCGGTGCCTATGACGAGTCGGTGTATACCGGCGGTTCGTTTGTGCTCGACGACTGCGGTCGCGTGGTGGCCCAGGCGCCGTGCTTTGAGGAGAGCCTGCTGGTTCAGGAGATTCAGCGCGGCGTGATGCTCGATGCCCTGGAGGATCACGAACTGCCCGAGTTCCGTTCCGAGGAGTGGCTGTGGCAGGCGCTGGTGCTCGCCGTGCGCGACAACGCCCGAGCCCACGGTGCGTCGCGTGCTGTGGTGGCACTCGAGGGTGACTTGCCGTCGTCCCTGCTGGCGGCGCTGGCCGTCGACGCTCTGGGCCCGCGCAATGTGATTGGCCTGGTGCTGGGGCGCAACCGTATCTTTGCGCCGGCGCAGGAAGAAGCCGAGGCTGCCCGCTGTGCCGCCGTCCGCGCCATCGCCGAGCGTCTGCACATTCGCACCGTCGAGCGCGATGCACCGGATGCGGCGCGCGTGCTCGATCGCGACGTGTCGGCGGGCGATGCCGAGCGCCTGCGCTCGCGCACGCTGGGCCTGATGCTGGAGGATACGGCGCTCGAGCTGGGTGCGATGGCGCTGAGCCCGCTGTCCAAAACCGAGTACGCGCTGGCGGCGCCGGCGCTTTGCGGCGGCTACCAGGGCGACTTTGCGCCCTTTGGCGATGTGTACCTGTCGACGCTTGAGTTTGTGGCGCGTGTGCGCAACCGCACGTCTGCCGTGGTGCCCCAAGAGCTCGTGACGCTCAACGCAGTGGAAGATTGTATGGAGCGCGTGCTGGCGCAGGCGCTCTCGACGCTCGACGGTCCGGTCGATATGCTCGACCGTGCGGCACAGCTGCTCGGCGGGCTTGAGCCGGGTGAGGTCGATGGCGCGCTCGAGGCGCACGTGGACCGCAATCGATCTTTCGACGACATCCCGATGGCCGCTGGCAAGCCTGAGGCCTGCTCGCTGCTGCTGATGCTCGTTCGACAGGGTGAGGCTGCCCGCCGCATGTTGCCGATGGCGCCGATCGTCTCGGCCCGTTCGTTTGCCGAGCGTGCCTGGCCGTATATGCTCGCGTGGTCCGACCTGGGGCTTAACGGCAAGGAGCGTATGACGGTCGATTCGCTGGCGCGCGCCGAGGTGCGCCGTTTTGCTGACGAGGATACGAGCGAGCGCGTGCGAAACGAGATGATGGGCGTGCTGGGCGAGCTACTGGGTATTTCGCCCGAGCAGATGGAGGAGCTGCGCTCCGAGGACGGCCAGCGTCGCTTGCATGAGGGCATGAAGAAGTTTGAGGGCGAGGTCCAGGACGCCATCGATAAGATGATGGGCGGTCAGGGCGGCCCGCAGGGCGGGCCCCAGGGCGGACCGATGCCGCACCCGCCGGTTGATCCGAGGCAGTTCCCCTTTTTCTCGCAGAACTAACTATGGGATAGGATTCGCTTCCAACCCTGACACTTCAACTAAGCATCTTGGCCCCGTTGTGTTATTCTAGAACAGACGTTCGTGAATGATGCGCGGGGCCTTGTCTTGCGCTGTGCTTGTGGCGAGGGGAGGTCGGCTTGGTTATCTTGGGCATTGACCCCGGTTTGGCTCATACGGGTTGGGGGATTATCGAGGAGCGGCGTGGCGAGGTTCGCTGCCGTGCCTATGGCTGCATCGAGACCAGTGCCGGAAGTCCGCTCGCGGTGCGCCTGTCGCATATCGCCCGCGACCTCAAGGGCGTTGTCGAACGCTATCGTCCCGATACCGCTGCTATCGAGAGCATTTACTTTGGCGCCAACGTTCGTTCGGCCATCCCCACGGCGCATGCCCGCGGTGCTGCACTCGTCGCACTTTCGGAATGCGCGCTCGAGATTGGCGAGTACACGCCCATGCAGATCAAACAGGCTGTGGTGGGCACTGGCGCCGCGGACAAGCGGCAGGTCGCCTACATGGTACGCACACTCACACAGCTCGATCACGACCCGCATCCCGACCATGCCGCCGATGCCCTGGCCTGCGCCATCTGCCACGTAAACCTCAGCCGCACCCGCGCCCTCACCGGTGGCGAGTTCTATCAACAGAGAGGAACCGGATACTGATGATTTCCCAGCTCCACGGAACGCTTGTCGAGGCCACGATGAGCTCTGCTGTCGTCGATGTGTCGGGCGTTGGCTTTGAGCTCGGCATCTCGGGTAGCACTGCGGCCACGTTGCCGACGCCCGGTGGCGAGGTCCGCCTCTACACGCGTATGCAGGTGCGCGAGGACGCCATGACACTTTTCGGTTTTTCCTCAAAGGATGAGCGCATGATGTTCGACCGGCTCGTGTCCGTTTCGGGCGTCGGCCCGCGCCTGGCGCTCGCCGTGCTCTCCACCTATACCGTGGGACAGCTGTATTCTCTGGTAATGGCCGAGGACGACAAAGGCATGGCCAAGGTGCCTGGCGTGGGCAAAAAGACCGCGCAGCGTCTCATCCTGGAGCTCAAGAGCACCTTTGCCAAGGACAAGGGCTTTGTGCCGGTCGATGTAATTCCCGGCCAGGTTGCGATGCCGGTTCCCGCTGCCGCTCCCTCGGCGATCGACGATGCCCGCGCGGCACTCCTTTCCATGGGCTTTAGCCCGCAGGAGACCGATGTTGCCCTGAGCGGGTATGATGGGCAGGATATGCGTGTCGAGGATCTGCTCGGCGCGGCGCTTAAGCGACTCGGAATGGATGCGTGATGTGGGAAGCCGATGACTCTCAGGACCTGTGGGCGACGCCCGGCAACTCGCCGGCGGCATCCATGGCGCACGGTGAGCGCGTGGTGGGCTCGGAGCTGACGCCCGAGGACCTCGATGTCGACCGCACCTTGCGCCCTCAGCGCTTGGACGACTACTGCGGCCAGGAGCACATCAAGCAGAGCCTGCGCGTGTTGATCGAGGCAGCGCAGAGCCGTGGCGAGACGCTCGACCACGTGATCTTCTCAGGCCCTCCGGGCTTGGGCAAGACCACGCTGGCTACGGTTATCGCCAACGAGCTGGGCGCTCAGATCAAGACGACGAGTGGCCCTGCCATCGCGCGTACCGGCGACCTGGCGGCTATCCTTACCAATTTGCAGCCGGGCGACGTGCTGTTTATCGACGAGATCCACCGCCTCAACCGTTCGGTCGAGGAGGTCCTGTATCCCGCGATGGAGGACTTTGCGCTCGATATCGTAATCGGCAAGGGTCCGGCGGCTCGCTCGATTCGCCTTGACATCCCCAAGTTCACACTGGTGGCGGCGACGACCCGCTCGGGCATGCTGACCGGTCCGCTGCGCGACCGCTTTGGCATCTCGTATCGCCTGGATTACTACACCGTCGAGGAGCTCGCCCAGATCGTGACGCGCTCAGCGACCATCCTGGGCGCGACGATTGACCATCCCAGCGCGCTCGAGATAGGCTCGCGCTCGCGCGGCACGCCGCGTCTTGCAAACCGTCTGCTCAAGCGCGTGCGCGACTATGCGCAGGTGCGCGGTAACGGTCCCATCGAACTCGACATTTGCCGTCAAGCGCTCGAGTTCTTCGAGATCGATGAGCTTGGCCTGGACTGGATGGACATCCGTATTTTGGAGACGCTTGCCAAGACGTTCTCCGGTCGCGCCGTGGGCCTGACCACGCTTGCCAGCGCGGTAGGCGAGGACCCGGGCACGCTTGAGGATGTCTATGAGCCCTATCTGCTGCAGTGCGGTCTGATGATCCGTACGCCCCAGGGCCGCCAAGCAACCCTTCGCACGTTTGAGCATTTGGGGATCGAGCCAACCGTTTAGGGATGGTTTTGTTTTGGCAGGCTGTTAGGCTATCGCTGGGCATTGGATAAACATATCGCCATTCATCGGTTACGGGTGTTTTTCTATTGCGCGCCCGTGCTATGCTGGATTGGTCTTTTTCTCATCCGGTAACGAAAGGACCGCCCATGCCTACTGACATCGAAATCGCACGTTCCGTCACGCCGCTGCCTATTACCGAGGTGGCTAAGAACGCCGGCGTTGACGTTAAGCATCTGATTCCGTACGGCTTCGACAAGGCTAAGGTCGACTACTCCCTGCTCAATGAGCCAACTGATCATCAGGCTAAGCTCGTCCTCGTGACCGCTATCAACCCCACGCCCGCCGGCGAGGGTAAGACCACCACGACCATCGGTCTTGCCGACGGTCTGCGCCGTCGCGGCGTCAAGAGCGCCGTGGCTCTGCGCGAGCCTTCGCTCGGTCCCGTCTTTGGCGTGAAGGGCGGTGCCGCCGGTGGCGGTTGGGCCCAGGTTATCCCCATGGAGGACATCAACCTGCACTTTACCGGTGACTTCCATGCCATCGGTGCCGCCAACAACCTGCTGGCCGCTATGCTCGACAACCATATTCAGCAGGGCAACCAGCTCGGTATCGACGTTAAGCGCATCACCTGGAAGCGCGTCGTCGACATGAACGACCGTCAGCTCCGTCACGTCATCGACGGCATTGGCGGCAAGGCCCAGGGCGTGCCGCGCGAGGACGGCTTCGACATTACCGTCGCCTCCGAGATTATGGCAATCTTGTGCCTGTCCACGAGCATTAACGACCTCAAGGAGCGCCTGGGCGAGATCGTCGTCGGCTACAGCTTTGCCGGCGAGCCCGTCCGCGCTCGCGACCTTAAGGCTCAGGGCGCCATGGCTGCTCTGCTCAAGGACGCGCTCAAACCCAACCTGGTGCAGACGCTCGAGGGCACGCCTGCGTTTGTCCACGGCGGTCCCTTCGCCAATATCGCCCACGGCTGCAACTCCATCATGGCCACCCGCATGGCCATGCGCTTTGGCGATGTTGCCATTACCGAGGCCGGCTTTGGTGCCGACCTGGGTGCTGAGAAGTTCCTCGATATCAAGTGCCGCATGACGGGCGTTCGTCCCAGCGCTGTCGTGGTCGTTGCGACTGCCCGCGCGCTTAAGTACAACGGCGGTGTCGCCAAGGCCGACCTCAACGAGGAGAACCTTGAGGCCCTTAAGGCCGGCATGCCCAACCTGCTGCGCCATGTCGACAACATTCAGAACGTGTACGGCCTGCCCTGTGTGGTCGCCATCAACCGCTTCCCGACGGACACCGAGGCCGAGCTGGAGCTCATCGAGTCCGAGTGCCAGAAGCTTGGCGTCAACGTTAAGCTGTCCGAGGTCTGGGCCAAGGGCGGCGAGGGCGCGCTCGACCTGGCCGATGAGGTCATGCGCCTGATCGAGCAGCCGAGCGAGCTCAAGTTTGCTTACGAGGACGGTGCCGATGTGGCCGACGCCCTCGAGGCCGTTGCCACCAAGGTTTACCGTGCCGACGGCGTTGACTTTACGCCGGCTGCCAAGCGCCAGCTCGCTGAGCTGCGCGAGAACGGCTTTGGCAACCTGCCGGTGTGCGTGGCCAAGACGCAGTACAGCTTTAGCGACAACGCTAAGGCCCTCGGTGCCCCCGAGGGCTTCCGCATCACCGTGCGCGAGCTCAAGGTTTCCGCCGGCGCTCACTTCGTGGTCGCGCTGACCGGCAGCGTTCTGACCATGCCGGGCCTGCCCAAGGTTCCCGCGGCCGAGAACATCGACGTCGACAACGACGGCAACATCACCGGCCTGTTCTAAGCCCGCTATTCATAGCCGCTTGCCCGCCCCGCCGCGCCACCAAGGCCCGGCGGGGCTTTTTATCCCGAGGACCGCGCATGTCTTGTAGATACCGGCGGGCACTGCCCATCATAGGCTTTTGCGCGGGTAGAATGCATGGATAACTCGATGCTTGCAGGCGACGGAAAGGAAACGTTGCATGGACCAGGATAAGACGACCGTAATGGGTGGCTACGGCTCCGCGCAGGCGGGTAATAGCGCCGATGCGACCCGCGTTGTGGCAAATCCCGGCTACGTCGCGCCCGACGCGACCCAGGCCACGGCCGAGCCCACGCGAGTTATGGGTTATGGCAACGCGGCGCCGGACCCTTACGCTGTCCCTTCGCAAAGCCCCTACGGCAACGTGGCACCAGACCCGTTTGATTACGCGCCGCAGGACCCCTATGCCAGTTCCGCGCCGGACCCTTACAGCGATTTGTCGCAAAATTCCATTCCGCAGCCTCAGCAGACGACGTATATGCCGCGTACGGCACAGGCCCAGCCTCGTTATGACTCGCGCGATTCGCGTGCGCGCCAGCCCTATCGCGAGTATCCCAAATCGATTCCGCAGTATGGCGAGGACGAGGGGGAGAAGCCCTCGCGTTCGTCGAGCGTTATTAAGAAGATTCTCATCGTACTGGCGATCTTCTTTGCCTTATCGGTTGTGTTTGCCATCGTGTCGGGCATGCTCAATAAACGAGGCGCTTCAACCGATACGACGGCAGAGCAGACCGAGGCTACCCAGTCCGGCGCTGTGGACCTGAGTGATATCCCGGGACAGTACTGGTCTAACGCCAAGAAGCTCCTCAAGTCGCGCGGGGCCGACCTTTCGAACGCCGTGATTCTGACCGAGGATGGCTCGACGCCCGTTGTCGATGCCAATTGGGTCGTAACGTCTGCCTACTATAACGACAGCGGTAACCTGGAGGTTCAGCTTACGCGCAAGGACAGTTCGTCGGGCAATGTGTCCGGCGATCAGAGCGGTACGGACAGTTCGAGCTCTAATACGCTGGAAGACCTGAGCAACAAGGCCCAGGAGCTGGGAGACAAGGCCCAAGAGCTGGGCGATACGGCCCAAAACCTCGGCGACACCGCGCAGAACCTGGGCGACATGGCGACGGATGCCTGGAACGCGCTGCAAAACGGCATTTCGGGCGCACAGGGGAACTAGCGGCTGAGCTGCTAGAGCCTTAGCGGTGCAAACAAAAACGGGACGCAGTGTCGCGTGACCGGGCGCATGTGCGCGCTGGTCGGCGGTCCTGCGTCCCGTTTTGCCGTCGATTACAGTTGCTCGGCCGGGCGCTCGGGCGAGCTAAAACCCGAGTCAAACGTGACGACGCACGAGGCGTCGGGCCGGCGCTCGTGCACGATGCGCGTGACGAGTTCCAGCAGCTCCTCGTCGGATATGTCAAAACCGTCGGGGCGCACCAGGTCAAACGAGACGAAGCCGTCGTGCTCGTGCAGGTCGTGGATGGAAAGTGCGGGGTCGATCTGCATGATGCCGCGCTTGACCCAGCCGCGCAGGTCGTCGCCGGTTGTCGCGATGGGGTCGCAGTGCAGCGTAATATCGATGCCCATTTGATGCTTGATATCGTGCTCGATGGTGTCCAGAATCTCGTGGTGCTCAAACGCATCGCTCTCGCCGGGCATCTCCACGTGTGCGCTGGCAAACTGGCGACCGGGGCCGTAGTCGTGCACCATGAGGTCGTGGGTGCCTAGCACTTGCGGATAGGACATGATTTTGTCGCGAATCTCCTGCACCAGCTTGGGGTCGGGCGCCTGTCCCAGCAGCGGGCTGATGGCATCGCGCACCAGGCCCATGCCACTGACGCAGATAAAAATGCCCACGCCCAGGCCGGCCCAGCCGTCGAGGTCGAAGCCGGTTGTCTGTGAGATGAGCGCCGCCGCCAAGACCGAGCCCGAGGTGATGACATCGTTTTTGGAATCCTGCGCCGTGGCGATGAGCGTCTCGGAATCAATACGGTCGCCCAGCGCGCGGTTGAACGCGGCCATCCAGAACTTGACGAGCATGGACGCGACCAGCGCCGCAACGGAAATGAACGTGTAGGCGGTGGGAGAGGGCTTGATGATTTTGGTGATGGATTCGAGCACCAGGTTGATGCCGACGGCGCAAACGAGGACGGCGACAAACAGGCCGGCGAGGTATTCGTAGCGACCATGGCCATAAGGGTGACCTTCATCGGCCGGGCGACTGGCAAGCCGGAACCCGAGCAGGCTCACGATGTTGCTCGAGGCATCGGAGAGGTTGTTGAAGGCGTCGGCGACAAGCGACACGGAACCGGCGAGCAAGCCCGCGATGCCCTTGGCCAGGCACAGGGTGATGTTGAGGCCGATGCAGATGAGGCTTGCGGCAAAACCAGCATTGGTGCGGCAGGAGGTATCGACCGGCTCGCTTTCGCTGCCGGGAACAAGCGTATGTACCAGCTGATTTACAAATAGCATAACGGTCTTCCTCACAATCATGGTTAAGGGGATAGTGTAGCTCGAGCGGTCGCATTGCGTGCCAATGTTCAGAAAATGCAGTAATGGTCTACCTGCGCTAACGAGTGACGTGGGGCGGGCTGCCGGCGGATTTTCGCTGCCGCCCCTAAACGTTTGTCCTAGCGTCCAATTTTGGGCCACATGGGTATGGGCATGCGTCTGTTTGCTCGACATACTTAATGTCGACAGTCCCTGTGCAAAGGAGGACGTTTCCATGGACGAGATGTTTGCCATTAAATGCCAAAACTGCGGCGGTCCTATGTACTCGCACCAGGCAAAGCGCAGCTTTGAGTGTGCCTATTGCGGAACAGTCATTCCGTGGGAGGCCGATGCGGGGGAGCCCAAGAGCGCCCTGGGCATTCGCCATACGCCGCTGACGGTGGTGGACGGGCTGCTCAAGCTCACGCATGTCTCGCAGCTCGAGCGCCCGGAGGACCCGGACTGGTATTTCTTCAATTCGCACTGGCGCAATCAGTCGGTTCTTGAGCATCTGCTGTGGGAGGACCGCGGTACCGCGCAGGAGTTCCAAGAGGCCACACACGTGAGCATTCCCTGCCCCTTCTGCGGCGCGTCCTTTGAGGGCGAGTCCACCCAGCGTGTATTTGAATGCCCGTCGTGCGGCAACAAGATTGGTGTGGCCGACTTGCTCAAACCCGGCACGTTTAGCAAGCGCCTGACCATGGGCGTGGGTGCCGAGTATGTGCCAGAGCAGGGCATTCCGTGTGAGATTTCCCCACAGCAGGCGCGTGCCAACGCGCTGCAACTGGTGCGCCAGTATCCGGACGCGTTTGCCGGACACGATGTAGAAGATGCGATTCAAAACGACATGATGCTCTTCTATTTCCCCATGGCGCTGGCGGACCTGCGTATGATGGCGTCCTTCCCGGGCAAGGGCCTGAGCAAAGAGACCCTGGTGTACTACGAGGTGCTCGATTGGGCATACCCCAGGGCCAACTACCTGGACGTTCGCCTTATGGGCATTTTGGAGCCGTGGGACTTTGCCAAGGTGGGGCCGTTCGATCCTGCCATGTAGGAAGGCGACTTCCGCGTCGTCTCCGTCGATGCGTCCACCAAGGACCAGGTGGTCATTGACAAGCTGGCGCTCGACGTTGCGGGCAACGATGCCGAGGCGACCCTGGGGCTCAATAAAAAGAGCATCCGCACGTGGGCGCGCAAGGCTCGCAAGCATAAGGACGGTCTGGTGATGGTGCCGGTCTACTTTGTCGATCGCCCGGCGTCGGATGATCGTGATGGCGAGCAGGTGCGAATTGCCGTGAACGGTCAGACGGGCCGCGCAGCCGCGGTGGTGTTTAGCGACAAGCGCGAGACGCATATCGTGGCGCCGCTCAATCCAAGTGTGATGCTGTCGAGTGAAAGCACCGTGCACGCCACGCCCATCGAGGTCAAATACGTCAAATCGCCGTTCCTATACCAGATCGTCCGCCGCGGAGGCGGCGAGCAACCGCGCCAGGTGGCAGCCGCAGTCGAGGGCTCCTACCGAGAGGAAAAGCCCAAGCGCAAAGGATTGTTCGCTGCGATCTTTGGAAAGTAGGGGAGCGGTGCCGGTTGGCACTGCGACGCGAAAGCCGAGGTTACGGGGGCAGCTCGCGGGAGTGCGAACTGCCCCCGTTTTTGCGCTGCGTGGAAGTGCCGGGCACTTCATTAAATGCCCTCGCTCGGAGCGTTAGCGTTGAGCAATATTATGCTTGTCGAGGTCTTCTAAAATTGTCTGCCCACGGTGGCGGCATCAAAATAAGAGGGACTCTGAAGCTGCTCTAGTAGACCGCTCCGGGCTCGGGCTTAATCTTGGATGGCTTACCGGTCTTCAAACACTTCTCTATTTCGGCGATAGGGTCGCTCATGCAGTAGGCGTAGCACCTCTCATGGAAGGTCTGCTCATACTCACGCATAAGGCGGTCCAGCTTCGCGCTGTCCTCCTTGCTGAGGTAGATGTACATCTCAGCTCCTTTTCAGCTGGTTCAGCATATCATCGTTTTGGGAGTATGCGGCAGACGATAGCGCGGTGGTCGTTCCTAGCCATTGACGCTCCTGACGCCGTGCTCGATTTCCCAGTCGATACTGCGCTTCCATGCCTCTTCCCACGTTTTCGGCGGGTTTTTCTCGCTCTTCCTCGAGCAGAGCCTCGAGAGCCTCATCGGGAACGTTGGAGAGCCTATCAGGTCGGTCGTCGACCCCAAAGGAGTCATAGTCTACAGCTTTTCCCATTTGATGCCGCGGCTCCTTTATAAGACCTCATCGTTTCGATTATCGCGTCGTAATCGCTCGGTCCCATTTTACGCGTCTGATTTATTGATTTGTGTTTGGGGCAGTGTCGGTCTAGTTGGTAATCAGGGGCTCGGTATTATTCGGCCGCCGTCTCCCTCACCCTTTCGATGCGTTAGTAGCGTTCTGTATAATGACATTTATTGTCGAAACGGGTGCTAGGAGCGCTTGAATGAGAATAAAACGTGCGTTGCTTGCTGTGCTGTGCGCCGTCGCTGCTCTATCGGTTGCATTGCCCACAATCACACTGGCGGATGATTCAAGCAGCAACGGTTCCAAGGACAACAAGTACTACTATGACAAGGTTGTTAACACGGGCCTGGACAATGGCTATTCGGAATCCAATAGCATCAAAGAGGGCGACCCCCACTTCGGATGGAAGCTCGGCAGGTTCGTCGTCAGCGGCTTCACGAGCAGAGCGGGCGACGATGTTCCTGTGTTTCTTAAAAACAGTGGCGATCAGGTTGAGCTCAGCTTTCAGCTCAATCAGAATATCGATTCCCTGAACGGGGACAATAAAAGAAAAATCTCCGGCGACGAAAACGGGTACGACGAGTATTTCGGCATTCCCAAGACTGATTTCGGTCACGGTACTCTCATAACCAAGCATACCGATTACCAGAACGCCTCAACCGAGCCCACCGTCAGCACTGAATACCTTTCGAGCATAGAAGTCGGCGCCAACACCCATATCGACATGTATGAGGAGGGCGATTACGAGGTGGCTCTCGACTACGAGATCGAGTCGCCAGGCCTCCTGCCGTTCAGGCCGGCTTACAACAACTATCGCATCTTCTTCAAGTTCAAGGTGCGCAACAGCAACACCATGATGTTCCTCTTCGACACTGCGACGAATGACGAGTTGTTCAACGGCTCAGTCACCTCGAGTGGCTTCCGGATTGACATGGCTGGGTCACACTATCTTGACGTGAGTGTGAAGAGGGAGGTTCTCGACAGCACCGGCGATGGCCTTACCGAGGACGTGCGCTTCAACAAGACGGCGACCGACGGTGCGGTGTTCGAAGACGAGGGCATTTACACGGTGACCGTGAAGAACCCCAATACGGGTGAGGAGGCCACGACCAAGAGAATCTATGTGGGTACCAACGATGCCATGAAGGCTTCGGTCGCCAACAACATGACACTTGCCGAGGCTCAACGACAGATTGCGGAGGGAACGACCGTCGCGGACGATGGAACGCTCAAGCGCGCCTCGAAAAAGACCGATACCGCGGCCAATGAGAGTTCTGGCAAGAACGGGGGCATCGCCGGCATGGGCGGCCCCGTTCTTGCTCTGTTTGCCGTGGCCGCCGTCCTTATCTTCGCGTCCATCTTGATAGCCCGGCGTAAGAAGATGGCTGCTGCCGGTGCTTCCAGCGAATCTGGGCTCGCTGTGCCCGATACAGATCTCGATGGCGAGGAAGGCAGTGGTGGGCGATGAGGCGAGCCATTACCCTGATGCTCGTCATCGTGATGGTGGTGTCCGGGCTTCCGGGATGCGCGTCCTCTACTGAGCAGTCCAGAGGGTCGTCTGGCGTGGGAGCATCCGGATCGGTGAATAAGGTCGCCGCCATTCAGACGGCAGGCCTCGAGTTCGAGGCCCTTTCCGACCCTGATCTTCAGCGCTACGTGGCGGACGCCGTATATTCTGGCCTTGTCCAGAAGATTGATTCCGACGAGTACTACGTCGAGAACGTTCAGACAACCTATGTCTCGAAAGAATATCTTGAGGAGCTCTCCTACAACACTCAGTCGAACATCTACTTTGGTTATACGCTTGCGGATCTTGAAGAAGCCTTCGGCGGTGAGCGCTACGTCTTCACGCTCGGTGAAGACGGCCAGACCGCTGTCAAGGCATTCGAGGACTACGATGACACCTACGACCAGGTGGTGAGGAACATCGCTGTCGGCACGGGGGTCATCCTTGTGTGCGTCACGGTATCCGCTGTTACCGGCGCCGCCGGGGCGCCTGCTGCAAGCGTGATATTTGCTGTCTCGGCCAAGTCCGGAGCCGTGGTCGCGCTGTCCTCCGGCGCCATCAGCGGCGCTTCTGCTGCCATCTTCAAGGGCATCGAGACGGGTGACATGGATGAGGCTCTGAAGGCCGGGGCCTTTAGCGGCAGCGAAGGCTTCATGTGGGGTGCGATTGGTGGTGCGCTGTGCGGAGGCGCCGGGAAGACCCAAGCTTTAAGGGGCGCCACCACCGGTGGTTTGACGATGAACCAGGTTGCGACAATTCAGAAGGAGTCTGGGCTCCCGCTCGATGTCCTCAAGCAATTTAACGACATGGATCAGTACGAGATTATCAAAATCGCAGGGCTTACCCCCAAGATGGTCAACGGCAAGACAGCTCTTATTCGCGATATCGATCTCACCTTTACTGATGAGATGGGGCACACGAACCTTGAGAGGATGAAGGAGGGCCTGGCGGCACTCGATCCCGCCACTGGTGAGGCTTATGAACTCCACCATATCGGGCAGCAGGTCGAATCGACGCTGGCGATCCTTACGCAGGAGGAGCATAGGCTTGGAGGGAACTCGAAGATTTGGCATAAGTTGACGAAGTCCGATGTGCACGCCGATGGGAACAACTGGGACGCCCAGAGGAAAGCCTTCTGGGAGTACATGGCGCAGGTGCTGGAATAGCGAGGTGTTGGGATGAGCAGCGTATGTCAGAGCCTTTCCGAGCTTCCGAACTTCAGATGCTTGGGCGCGGCTGACTCCGGCGCGATTGACGAGGCGGAGGCTAAGCTGGGCCTGAGCTTTGCAAAGGAGTATAGAAGCTACCTCGAGGGCTGCTCCTTCGCCAGCGTCAACGGACATGAGCTCACGGGTATCTGCAAATCGCCGAGGCTTGATGTTGTAGGCGCAACGCGGAGGGAACGTGAAAACCGCCCCGGCATTGATCCTGCTTGGTATGTCTTGGAGCGAACGGGCGTTGATGGCGTCGTCGCATGGCAGGACGCGGATGGCGTTGTCTATTATTCCGTTCCCGGGTCCGGATACATGGTGGTTTGCGATTCACTTCTTGAATACGTTAAGCGCTAAAGGCTGAACGCGGGTTCAATCGGTGGGTAACCCTAGCCCGAGGCGTCAGCCGCCGGGCTCTGCTCTTTCGATTAGGCGGGCCGTGCAGGAGTTTTCAATGTCGCGGCAGAATATTGTTGCGAATGAGGGATTGTTGGGTGCAGCGGTATGAGAAACACGTCGGTGCCGTACCTGTGAGATGGTCCGTATCTTTAAGCCGCTTATTACTCTTGTTAGCGTCTACTTACGTATCCCCGAGATGCGCGTCTGCCGCTTAGTTCACCTCAATGTGCTAAGCTGAAACTGAGCCGGAGGAGCTAAGGTTTTCTTGCCTATATGTAACCCTCCGGCTCTTTTGTATGCCGATGGCGGTAGATGTAAATAAACGGTGGAGCGACTGCAAAAGAGCCTCTTCGCTGGGTAAAATCAGGTTGTGCCGCGGAACCCGCTCCTCAGTCGGTCAACTTTGGAGACGCGGGCAACGCAGGTGCTATCGTCTAAAGGGCCGGCTGCAACCGGCCCTTTTCATGACTCCCTTCGCTATCCGTTACTGCTTATATTCCCGCCAGATCGAGTAGAGGTTCCGGACGATGCCGGTCACATACATCGAGAGGCGCAGGATTTCGAGAAACAAGTTCATAGGCTTCACCCCAATCGGAGATCGGAGCGTTGCCCGCAGGCGGATTCCGCGGCGGTCAAGATTTTACCTCACAGGCCGCGGTGGGAGACATCTATCTCGTTTCTGCTAAAGAGGCGACCTAAAACAGGCAACTCTCAATCAGCTCTTTACCGCGCAGGACATCAATCCACTCCTGCGGGATGGCGTCCATACCATAGGCCGTGCCCGCGAGGGCGCCGGCGACGGCTGCGGTGGTGTCGGTATCGTCGCCCAGGTTGACGGCGGTAAGCACGCAGTCTTCGTAGCTGGTGGTGTTCACAAAGCACCAGGTAGCAGCTTTAAGCGTGTCGCGCACGAAGCCGCCAGACCTGATTTCGTGCTCGGGCACGTCTTTCAGGTGGAGCACCCACGAGGGAAGTTCGCCGTTCATCACGCTCCTCACCAGCTCGACAAATATGACGCATGCGTTAGTCGACGTCCTGTGGGCGTGCGTAATCGCGGAGACCTCGCAGATCTCTTCGTCTGTCGCACCGGTGAATGCCAGGGGTGCGATGCGCATGAGTGAGCCGTTGCCGTTGTCGCGCTCGCCGGAGCCTCCCTTGCCGGAGCGAAGTGCGCGGGCGGTCGTGCCGCCGTAATCGAAGACGCTGTCGATCGTATACTCGCCGCGGTCAATCCAGCTTACGAACTTGTCGCGCATGTCTACGGTGTCGATATGTCCGAGCTCCCTAATCGAGTCGCAGGTGGCAAGCGTCATAGATGTGTCGTCGCTCCAGGTGCCGGCGGGCTGCCCATGCGTGCCGTAGCCGATCATGTCCGTGCATTCGAACGTGCCGCGGGCCCTGAACTCGTAAGGAACGCCCAACGCGTCGCCGACGGCAAGTCCATAGATGCAGTCGCGCAGTGTCGTTTTCGGTCTGTCTGTCATGGAGCGCTCCTCTTATGTCGGGGGATATGAAACGCCGTCGGGGGCATCGGTCGCAACGTGCTGCTACCCTTGCGCTTCGCCATTAGTCGCTTCGTTGATGGCGCGGTACTCGGCACTCAGCTCGCGCGCCAGCTCTTCCTTGCTTGGAAGATACGGCAAGTATTTGGCGGCAAACACTTGGTCGTTGTCTTCGGGCAGCGTGTACTCGACAATCGAATCGCTTTTGTCCGCGCAGAGCACGATGCCTATGGGCGGATTGTCGCCTTCGTTCATGAGCTCGCGCGTGTAGTAGTTCACATACATTTGCATCTGGCCCAGGTCCTGATGCGTAAGGTCGTCCGTCTTAAGGTCGATGAGCACGAAGCAGCGCATCAGATAGTTGTAAAAAACAAGGTCAATATAGAAATGGCGCCCATCAAAGGTGATGCGCTTTTGGCGCGCCTCGAAAGCGAAACCACGGCCAAGCTCCAGCAGGAACTTCTGAAGATGCGTGATGAGCGCCTGCTCTAGATCGCTCTCGCGAAACGCAGTATCGTCCGAGAAACCTAAAAACTCCAGTACATATGGGTCGCGGATGATATCCTCGGGGCGACGAGCCGGGGCGCTCTTTTGGATTTCCTGGGTGACGGCCTCCTTGTCCTTGCTGGCAAGTAGGCGCTCGCGGAACATGGTGTTGATCTGGCGTTCGAGCTGACGCGTGCTCCAACGAGAATCGGCGCATTCGTTCATGTACCATGTTCGAGCATCAGGGTCGGTTATACGCGATAACCTGCGGTAATGTGTCCAATTCAATTCGGAACGCAGCGCGTTCCGGATTGGGAACGCAAGATAAAACTGACGCATGTATCTTAAGCTTCTGGCGTTGAAGCCTCTGCCAAAATCCTTAGTCAATCTAACGGCAAGTTCGTCGATCAGTGCATCGCCATACTTGGCGCGCTCCTCTCCGCCCTGTTCATCAACAATACTCTTGCCGATCTCCCAATATGCCTCAACCATCGCAAAGTTAACGGCGGTATAGGCCTTGTCGCGAGCGGCGTTGAGAATCGAGGAGACCTGCTTGTAAAAACCTTCGGGCACGATTGCCGATTCTCCACGGTTTACTAGTTCACCCATCACTGTCGCCCCACTTTCCTCTTGTGGAATGCATCTTTAACGCATTTAGTTTAAAGCCTCGCGCGGACACGAATTGCTATGTTGTCTGGCACCTTCGCATGGGAGCCTTGCGGTGGTTAAAATGTGACCATAGAGGCAGTTTTAGCGAACCCCACGGGAGTGACGCGTATGGACAACAACACGCTGCTATTCCAGGACAAAGGTTCGGGTAGGTTTAAAGACGTCAAGATCTACCCTAACCGTATTGAGGTGCTCAAGAAGGGTACGTTTGGTGGCAAGCACACCGAGATTGTCTATCTTAAGGACATCACGGGGGTCAACAGGATCAAGGGCCGCGACGTTTTCCTACGTAACAGGCTGTTGACTGCCTGTGTCTTTAGCCTGAGCAGCCGTGCGAAGGCCCAGGAGTTTGTTAACGCGCTGAACATGGTGATGTAGCCCATGGCGGCGTTCGGGCCAAGGTAAAAATCGGGGGCACAGAACGGTGTCCTGCGCCCCTCATTAAATCGATGTGTCCAAGAGGGCCGGCTGGCCTAATCGTCAACGTCTCCGTTGTCTTCGCGGTCATTTGCAAGCATTGCTGCGCCGGCGACCGTCGTCGCCACGGCGGCAGCGGCGAGCCCGGCGGCAATGCCGGAGCCGTCGCCCGTGTCGGCGAGTTTTCCGCCCGAGTTCTTGCCCTTGTTGCCCTTACCGTTCTTATCAGCGCTGCCTGCGTTGGAACCCGTGCCACCGTCGGTGCCGGTGCCGCCTGCACTGCTCGAGGCCGCTACGGTAAAGCTCGCGGCTCCGTCATTAGCAAGCTTGTAGTTTTGCGCCGCGTCGCCCAAAAGACCGTTCGCGCGCACCCAGTACGTTCCCGCGGTAAATGCCTCGCCCTCGACCATTGCCGTGCCCGGAGCGCCGTCCGCGTCGTGCACAAACTCGAGCTGAGCCGTGCAGGCATCGTTTTCGAGTTTGCCCTCGAGCAGCGCCGCGACCTTTGTGCGCACATCCTCGCCGGCCTTAAGGCCTTCGAGCCCCTCAAAGTGGGGTGTCAGTGCGCGCGGATCGATATCGATGGGCACGGATCCCTGCAGCCCCGTAACGGTCTCGTTGCCCAAGGCGTCGACATCCACGTATTCGATGGTAAACGCATGGCCCGAAGCCGCCACGTTGAGTACGTTGCTGCTGTCGACAAGGCGGAAATGGCCCTCGCCAACGGTCTTGCCATCCTGGAGCGAGGCATCGCTCAGCGAGTCGCCGTACGTCATGCGCATGCGGGTCGGGAGGCAGCACGAAGCCGACTGCGTGTGCTTCGTATCGTAATTGTAATTGCGCTGGTAGATGCTCCGGGCCAGCGCCGCATCAATAAAGTCGGATGCGATGATGCCAATGTGCTTGAGGTAATCTGACTTTGTATCCTCGGTGCCGCTGGGATTGATGTACGGGCTCTTGTACAGATGCTCGTTGACTACTCGTGCCGAGGTAAAAGGATTGCCTCCGTGCGACAAGCCCGTGCAGCTGGTGTAGTTGATAGACCAGCAACGCTCCTGGACTTGCACCTCGGCCCCGGCATCGTCCACGACGTCCACCTTGTTGCACGTGCGCCCGGTCGTTTCCTTCAGCGCATTATCGACCCAGCTGAGCTTGTCGGTTCCCGTGAGTTTGTACTTGTCCTGGGCATATACCTTGGTGCAATAGGGCTCTTCATTGCCCGTTTCCCCTATGGCTTCAAATCCCCGCGCGTCTTGGACGAGACACATCGACTGCCCGGAATGCGCCTTGATCTTGTCATCCCATTGGGTGAGGTCGAGGCCCCACGTGTGGCCGCTTACGCTGTTGCCGGCGAGCCCAAATCGACGCAGCAGGACGATCTTTCCGCGCACCTCGCCCAGCGTGGGGACGTGGCTCGACGTGTAGAACAGGTTGGGGTTATCGGCCATAACCTTGGCGAAGGCCGTCGTTATGCTTTCGTCGGTAGCCTCATCGTTGCCGCGCGATGCGAGCATGATGAGCGCTTCTGACGGGTTTTCGTTCAAAAACGTTTTGAAGTACCCGATGACATCGGAGAGATGCAGATAGTTCCCGTCTTTTTTGAGTAGGTAGAAAATCCCGTGGTCGATGCCGGGGTCATCGCCCTTTCCGAGCCGGATATCGAAATAGCGAATGCCTTCGAGCAACTGCGTGGGAATGTAATCCTGCTGGCATTTTACTTGCGAGGATTGGGGCTCAGTGTCGTTGTCCACGCTGCAGGTGCCCGAATCGTGCGTACCCGGGATGCTCAGCTCGTCGAGGAACTTGTTGTCGTCGACGTATTTCATCCAACATGGCCCATCGACGTAGCTGCTGTACGTGATCCAGTCGAGGCTGCTAACCGTGGCATCGTTCTTTTTCATGTCGTAACCGATAAGTTCGAGCTCCCACGGAATGCTCTTAGTCTTATGGCAGATCTTATTGTTGTCCTGGTCTTTGCCGTTCGATTCTATTGCCAGGTACTTAATGTCTTTTTTCTCGGTTTCTTTCTCGACCGTGCGGTCTCGGATGATGTAGGTTCCGTTTGATTGACGCTCGAACGCAAAAGCGCGGCTGGGCTTGTTGTCATACTCGCCGCCCCATACGTGGATGACCTTTCCATCTTTGTCCGAGTCGTCGTCGACCGACCAAATGCTGTAGCCCGTCTTTTTATGCTCTTCGAAATTGAGCAAGGTGCGGATGGCGTACCAGTTTGTATCGTCATTCTTGGCCGTTACGTTCTCAAGGATGAGCTTGCTGGACGTGCCGTCGTTAAACAGGTGACAGACGTTGCCGCGAACGTTGCCGTCTTGGTTGACGCTCGCGGTGCGAAAATAGCCCGCGGGGCGAAGGCGAATGACGAAATTGTGGAGGCTGTCCGACGGTGCGGGTGTGTTGTCTGCAAATGCCGCGCGCATGGGAAGGCCCAATCCCGCGGTTTCGGGCAGGCTTGCAAGCGGCGACAACGCCGCGAGTCCAAGGCCCAGCGTAAACGCTCGGCGACTGATGGCATGATGTTCGGTCATAACTCCTCCATTCGCAGGGTGCGGTAATGCGCTCATTTTGGTCACTATACTGCCCGGATGTTTAAAGGTGTCGGCTTAAATTGTGTGCGCGGCGCTATAAATCGGCGGGCGGACGTGTTTGGGTGCTTGCCTATTTGTGCTGCTACCGCGCTGGGGGTGGTTTTGCCGCCCGGCACCCTCGCGTTCGCCGGCTATCGGCATAAGAAAGGGAGGGTCGGTTTACCGGCCCTCCCTTAGTACGAAACGCTGGGGCACCGCCGCTTGTTGGCACTGCGCTCGTGTTTTTCGTTACGCTCGCGAGTCGCTTAGCGCTTAATCTCGATATCGTCGAGCTTAACATCCATGGCCTCGGTCTTGGCCTTGGCGATGTCGTCGGCAAATTCCAGAGACTTCATCATGGTCTCGACGGCGTCCTTGTGCTCCTCGACGTTGTCGATGCGCACGTAGACGCTGCCGCCGCCTGCTTCGGTGAAGTACTCAGTCGTCACGCCGCCCGAGTGTGTATAGGAAGCGTTGCGCCAAGTCTTGCCGTTGTACTTGACGGGGTCATTCTCGGTCCACTCAAAGCTGGCATTCCACTTTGCCTCGTAGTCGAACAGCTCGTCAGCGTTCTTGTCAGAGTCGAAGACAGGGATGAAGCGGTCGCTGGCGTGCTCGCTCTCGGTGAACTTAAACTGGGCCCTATCGGCGGTGTCGCCGGCAACGTCGGTGATCTCGACGCCCTCGGGGACCTCGACCTTAAACCAAATGAAGTCGGTCCTCATATCCACGGCTGGCTTTTCCGCGCCGCCGCCACCGCCACTGCCGGTAGCGCCGCCGCTGCCACCGCAGCCCACCAGGGCAACTGCGGCAAAGAGACTGATGCAGAGGGTGAGAATCGCAAAGGCCTTCTTTTTCATGGTCGTGTCCTCCTCGATCTGTAACCGCCCATGGATTACCTGCCTTTACTGTACGCGTGGACGGCTCGCTAGGGTGGGCCATGTGTCCCATTCTGAGGGCCGGATTTGCGCCGTTAAGTGGCAATATGTCCGGGCGCAAAAGAGGGGAGGGCTGGTGCTGTCGGCCCTCCCCGGGTTGGGCGCCCGTTGTTTTAATGGGGCGCATGTGCGCGGGTGCGCGTAGGCGCGTGCGGGTGTCCCGTTACTTGATCTCGATGCTCGAAATCTCGACTTCGCGTGCCTCGGAAACTGCCTCTTCCATGTCATCGGGGAACTCGATGGAGTTGAGGAGTGCCTCGGCTTCTTTCTTGTGCTGGTCGAAGTTCGAGATGAGGACGTAGACGCTTCCCGGCTCAACATCGGTAAAAAGCATGGTTGAGATGCCGCTGTTGTCCTCGTATGTTCCGACGAGCCACGTCCTGCCGTTATACTCGACGGACCCGCCATCCTTCCACTGGAACGTATCCCCCTTCTTTTCCGCCTGGTCAGCGTGGGATTCCTCGGCCGTCAGCGCTTTTTTCCAAACGGGGATAAAGCGATCGGCCGAGGCGTTCTCGTCTTCGGGGAAGGTGAGCTGGACCCTGTCGGCATTCTTGCCGGCAGAGTCGCTCACGCCAACGCTCTCGGGCATCTCGACCTTAAACCAGATGTAGTCGGTCTTCTTGGCGACGGGGACCTTTTCCTTGCTCTCGCTCTTGGGGGCGCTGCCGCCGCCCGATGCGCTCCCGCCGCAGCCGACAAGGGCAAACGCGGCAAAGAGGGCGATGCAAAGGGAAAGGATTGATAGGGTCTTTTTCATCATGGTGGCGTCCTCCTTGTCTGCTGATGACATCACGGCGCCGCATGCTGTTGGGGTACTGATTGCGCTGGCGGCGGATGTCTCTGTGTACTGTGCGACTTATGCCTCCGTTCATCGCTTGTGGCCGTTGCGCGGCCGTTCCCCAACGGGTTCCTTACTTATAGATATGCCCCAGCTTGTGCTGCTCGGGAGTCTCGAAAGGTGGGCCATGTGTCCCATGTTTGCGTTGGCATGGCCTATCGTGTGCCATAGAAATCCGCGATGGCCAGGTGCGCTGACGCTCGCGTACTTATGGGCTAGACTTAGCACCATTACGTGATCGATGCGGTCGGCCGGCGTCGGCCGCCCGACCGATATATATGACTTGAAGGTGCGTGTGCGTATGAGCCAAGAGATGATGGATAAAACCTGTCGCGGTTTTGCCGAGGCGCTGGCCGCGCGCGAGCCAGTTCCCGGTGGTGGCAGCGCGAGCGCTTTTGTGGGCGCGCTGGGCGCCTCGCTGTGCGGAATGGTTGCCCGCTACGGTGCGACCAATCCCGCGCTTGCTGATCGTGCGGATGACCTGACGCGTGCGTTTGCCCAGGCAGACGAGTTGGCGCAGGAGCTTGTGGGTCTGGTCGCCGAGGACGTTCGTGCGTACGGCCAGGTGTCCGCTGCGTACGGTATTCCGCGTGAGGACCCGGCCCGACCGGCTGCGATTCAGGATGCGCTGCATGTGGCCGCTATGCCGCCGTATCGCATTATGGATGCCTGCGGGCGCGCACTGGCGCTGCTCGAGGACATGGCCGACAAGGGTTCGCGTCAGCTGCTGTCCGATGTGGCGTGCGGCGCCGTATTCTGCCGCGCCGCCATGCAGGGCGCGAGCTTGACGCTCTTTGCGAACACCACGTCTATGAAGGATCGTGCACGCGCCGAGGAGCTCGAGACGGCGTGTGATGAGTTGCTCGACACATGGTTGCCGCGCGCCGATGCGCTGGCGCGCCGCGCCTCCGACGCTGCAAGAAAGAGGGGATAGCCATGGCTGAGCTACTGAAGGGTGCTCCCGTCGCCCGCGCTTTGACTGAGGAGCTCGCTGCCCGCTGCGCTGCGCTGCGCGAACGCGGTGTTGTTCCGACGCTTGCTATCGTGCGTGTGGGTGAACGCGAGGACGACCTATCCTACGAGCGCGGCGCCCTTAAACGCTGCGAAAAGGTTGGCATCGAGGCGCGTCGCGTGTTGCTTCCTGCCGGTGTTTCGCAAGACGAGCTGTTGACGGCCATCGAGGACATCAATGCCGACTCGGCTGTTCATGGCTGTCTGATGTTTCGCCCGCTGCCCGCCGGCCTTGACGAGAACGCCGTCGCCGCAGCGCTCGATCCCTCCAAGGACGTTGACTCCATGACGCCGGCTTCGCTGCTCACCACGCTTTCGGGGCGCGGCGAGGGTTTTGCCCCCTGCACAGCTGAAGCCGTGCTTGCTTTGCTGGATCATTACGGCGTTGAGCTGGACGGCGCCAAAGTTGCCGTGGTCGGACGCTCACTGGTAATTGGCCGCCCCGTTGCCGCCATGCTTACGGCGCGCAACGCAACCGTGACGACGTGCCATACGCATACGCGCGATCTTGCCGCCGAGTGCTGTGCTGCCGACATTGTGGTTGCCGCCGTTGGACGCGCGCGCACGATTGGCGCAGATGCGGTCCGCGAGGACCAGGCGATTATCGATGTTGGCATTAATTGGGACGAAGCCGCTGGCAAGCTGGTCGGCGACGTCGATTTTGATGCCGCGGAGCCGGTTGTTGGCGCAATCACCCCCGTGCCGGGTGGCGTGGGCGCCGTGACGACAGCAATTCTCGCCAAGCACGTGATCGAGGCGGCTGAGCGCGCATCGAAATAGGTTTTTGACCACAAGGGCTGCCGAGGCCGTGGTTTCGCCCTTTTTGCGCCGAAGCGATACACTGTTGCCGTTTGATTTCTTCGCTCAAGGAGGATGCGCATGCCGTGCACAACGATTTTGGTTGGTAAGAACGCGAGCTACGACGGGTCGACGCTGGTTGCCCGCAATGAGGACTCGTCCAACGGGGTGTTTGAGCCCAAGCGTATGCGCGTGGTGCATCCCGACGAGCAGCCGCGCGTCTACACGAGCGTCCTGAGCCACCTGACCGTTGAGCTGCCCGATAGCCCCATGCGTTATACGAGCGTCCCCGATGTTGTTCCGGGCCACGGCATCTGGGCCGAGGCCGGTTTCAACGAGCTCAATGTGGGCATGTCCGCAACTGAGACGCTCACCACCAATGAGCGCGTTCGCGGCGCCGACCCACTCGTGGACTACGTGCCCGCCAAGGGCAACGAGGGTGAGGACGGCTATGTTCCGGCACAGTCCGGTGGCTTGGGCGAGGAGGACATGGTGACCCTGGTGCTGCCGTATGCCAAGTCCGCCCGCGACGGCGTGCGTATCTTGGGCGACCTGCTCGAGCGCTACGGCACCTACGAGAACAACGGTATCGCCTTTAGCGACGTGGACGAGATCTGGTGGCTCGAGACCATCGGCGGCCACCACTGGATTGCCAAGCGCGTGCCTGACGACGCCTATGTGACCATGCCCAACCAGCTGGGTATCGACAGCTTTGACCTGGATGACGCCGAGGGCGCCCAGACCGACCACATGTGCTCGGCCGACCTGCGCTCCTGGATGGCCGA
Organism: uncultured Collinsella sp.; assembly: GCA_934675795.1. Classification (GTDB taxonomy): domain Bacteria; phylum Actinomycetota; class Coriobacteriia; order Coriobacteriales; family Coriobacteriaceae; genus Collinsella. The sequence goes on along the minus strand of CAKURW010000014.1, from coordinate 3,679 downwards.
GTGGCATCTGGACCTGACGCTGGGCGTCGAGGGCGACGGTCCGGCGACGGTCTTTAACCCGCGCGAGGCATTTGGCTCGCATAGCGACAGCGACCACGTCTACAACACGCCGCGCGCCTGGTACATGCAGCGCTGCCTCAACCCCAGCGACGTGTGGGATGGCCCCGACGCCGACTACACGCCCGAGAGCGACGATATCCCCTGGAGCCGCGTGCCCGAGCGCAAGGTGACCATCGAGGACATCAAGTACGTACTCTCGAGCCACTACCAGGGCACGGAGTACGACTGCTACGGCAGTAAGGGCACGCCCGCCACGCGCGGCGCCTATCGCCCCATCGGCATCAACCGCAACAGCCAGCTCGCCGTGTTGCAGCTGCGCCCCTATGCGCAGCCGGCGTATCGCGCCGTGCAGTGGATGGCCTTTGGCTCCAACTCGTTTAACGCGCTGGTCCCGCTGTACGCCAACGTCGAGACCATGCCCGAGTACTATGCCGACACGCAGGCTCGCGTGACGTCCGAAAACTTCTACTGGGCCAACCGCCTGATCGGCGCCCTGGCCGACGTCCGCTTCCATGAGTGCGGTCGCGCGGTCGAGGATTATCAGGAGAAGGTCGGTGGCATGGGCCACAAGCAGATCCATGACGTCGATGCTGCCGTAGCCGCGCTACCCGAGGCCGAGGTGCCTGCCGAGCTTGCACGCGCCAACGAGGCCTTTGCCGAGCTTGTGCGCGTGGAGACCGATGCCCTGCTGGGCAAGGTGCTCTACACCACGAGCTGCGCCATGAAGAACTCTTTCGCGATGAACGACAACGTGAGGTAGGGATTTCCCGTCGATCGAATAGTGCTAAAACGCTTTGTCGCTTTCACTCAATCTTGGGTACAAGAACGCCAATGCAGTTGTTTGTGATTGGAGACAACCATGGTTATGAAACTCGATCAGCTTGTTAACGGCGCCATTAACGTGGGCTTTGGCGCTGCCGCCGTTGCTGTCGAAGGCGGCAAGAAGGTCCTCGACGACCTTAACACCAAGGGCGAGCAGGTCCGCAAGGACACCGCCACCCCCGATATCGCCCGCAGCGTGTCCGACATGTTCGAGCAGGCCGGCGGTACCATCTCCGACCTGACCGAGCGCTTGGGCATGCAGGGCGAGACCGCGGCCCAGCGCGTGCTCGACGAGCTCATTCTTGCTCGCGTCCGCGTTATGACCGCCCCCGAGCGCACGGCCTTCCTGGCCCATGTGCGCGACATCGTCGATTCGGTCGAGGACAACGTGACTTCGGTGCCCGTTGAGTCCGTTGAGCCCGACGATGCGAAGGATACCGAAGAGGCCGAGTAGCAGCGCAGATGGCAGATTCCACCACCGATTACAACAATCTAGATCCTCTGGGTGACGAGGCGGCGGTTGTCGATGAGGTCGACGCTGCCGTCTCGGGCGCTCGCAAGAAGCCACGCGCTGTCGATATGGTGCCCGAGGAGCCCGACGCGATGGCACCGGACGAGGAATACCAGCTCACGCCGGCGGGTCGTCGCGAACGCATTGGGCAGATTGTTCGCCTGGTCAAAAAGTACCGCGTGTGGGATAACCTCACGCCGGTTCGTTTGCGCCGCCTGCTCGAGGAACTCGGCCCTATGTTCGTCAAGATGGGGCAGATTCTGGCCAACCGGTCCGAGATTCTGCCGCAACGCTTTTGCGACGAGCTGCGTCGTCTGCGCTCCGACGTGGAGCCTGTACCGTACGAGGTCGTACTCAGTTGTCTGGAAGAAGAATACGGCCTGCGCCTGGGGGAGATGTTCGATGCGATCGACCCCAATCCGCTTGGTAGCGCATCGCTCGCGCAGGTGCACCGCGCTCGTCTGGTGACGGGTGAGGACGTGGCCGTCAAGGTGCAGCGCCCCGGTGCGCAGCAGGTTATGGCACAGGACATCGATATCATCCGCTCGGTGGTGCGTATCGTTTCCAAGTTCGTCAACACCGATCAATTCGTTGACCTGCACGGCGTGGTCGAGGAGCTGTGGACCTCGTTTCGCGAGGAGACCAACTTTTTGGCCGAGGCCAAAAACCTCAACGACTTCTACGAGTTCCATAAGAGCGTTCATGGCGTGACGTGCCCTAAATCCTATCTGGACCTGTGCACCGAACACGTGGTGGTTATGGACTACGTCGACGGCATTTCGATCGCCGATCCTGAACGCTTGGTGGCCGAGGGCTATGACTTGGAAAAGATCGGTGCCGCGATTGTCGAGGACTACTCGTCGCAGGTGCTTGATGACGGCTTTTTCCATGCCGACCCGCATGCGGGAAACATCATTCTCAAGGACGGCATCGTTTACTTTATCGACTTGGGCATGGTCGGGCGTATGTCGAGTCACGACCGCGGTATCGTCAAGGACATGATTTTCGCCGTGGCCGAGGGTGACGTGCCCAAGCTCAAGGATTCGCTCATGCGCTTCGCCGTGACGCGCGGCGATTCGGCCGAGCTTGACCATTCGGCCTTTTTGTCCGACTTGGACTTTATTGTTGCCGACTTTGCCGGGCTCGACCTTAAAGACCTGGATATCGGCGAGTTTTTGACCTCGCTGTTAAACCTCGCGCGCAAAAATGACGTTGAGCTGCCGAGCGTGGTGACGATGTTCGCCCGCGGCATGGTGACGCTCGAGGGCCTGTTGACCGAGTACATGCCCAACGTCAACATGATCCAGATCATCCAGACGCACATCAAAAACGAGAAGAGCACCTACGCCCGCATGCGCGAGATGAGCCGCGACTTTGCAGCGAGCAGTTATCGCGCGGCGAAGGGCTCGCTCGAGGCGGCCGAGTATCTGGGCTTGGCTTCGCGTATGCTCACGCGCGGCCAGCTTAAGGTGAACACGCAGATCATGAGCAGCGATAAGGCGCTGCGACAGCTGGGCGGAATTATCGACCGCATGTCGATGGCAATTGTGATTGCCGGCCTGTTTATCGGTTCGTCGGTGGTGTACTACGCGCGCATCGAGCCGGTTGTGTTTGGTATCCCAGTCATTGGCTTTATGGGCTACGTGAGCGCGCTGGTGCTGGCACTTATGCTGGGCCGCAATATCTGGCTCAACAGCCACGGCGGCAAGCACTAGAGTCTGCGACCGTCACCGCATTTTCCTATCGCAAACAATAGCTTTTACCATGGGCTTCGCCTGCGTGCGAGGCCCTTTTGCGTGATACCATTTTGACGGTAATAATCGATGGCCTAGATGGTGGTGCGGAGACGCACGAATGCGCGGTTTTCCTGCGCGTTTGGGAGAATCGGGGTGCAAGTCCCCGGCTGTACCAGTAACCGTAATTCCTCTTGGCTCGGGATGTTCGCGTCGCAGATCGGACGGCGCGCCTGAGCCGTTAAGGTTAAGTCGGATCGCCTCCCATCTTGCACGTTGCCGCGGCGTATGCCGCCGGTGTGCATAGGGCTCTGGAGGGAAGGAGGACCCCGATGGGGGAACTCGAGCGCAACATGCGCGATGACGTGGGGCAGCCTCAAGGCAACGCTCCAAGTACAGACAATGGGGGACAATTGGATATGTTTGAGGACGAGCGCGAGCGCGTCTCGCATCGCCGTGGCGCAATTGCGCGCGGCGTAGCCAAGCGCGGCCTGGTGGCATTCCTGGCCTTCGCGATGGCCTTTGGCACCACGCCGGCTCAGCTGTGGGCCGA
>CAKURW010000013.1 GCA_934675795.1 uncultured Collinsella sp. | reverse complement strand
ACGCTGCAGCTTCCGCAGGAGGACCACTTCCTCAAGACCAAGAACGAGATGCTCGACGAGCTCGCCGTGTTCTTGGGCGGTCGCGTTGCCGAGGAGCTCATGTGCGATGATATTACGTCGGGCGCGAGCAACGATCTGGAGCGCGCAACCAAGATGGCGCGCGAGATGGTCACGCGCCTGGGCATGAGCGAGGAGCTGGGCACGCAAGTGTTTGGCGAGGCGCAACATCAGGTGTTCCTTGGTCGCGATTACGCCGATCACCAGGATTACTCCGAGGAGACGGCGCGCCGCATCGATATCGAGGTTCAGCGCATTATGCGTGAGGCCCATCGTCGTGCGGTCGAGATTCTGGACGCCCGTCGCGATCAGCTTGATCTGATGGCGAAGGTGCTGCTTGAGCGCGAGACCGTCGAGGGCGACGCCGTGAACGCCCTGCTCGACAACGAGTGGAATGCCTACCTTGAGCGCGAGGGCGATATCCTGGCGGCCAAGGAGGAGCGCAATGCCAAGGCGGCCGGCATGCCGACCAAGAAGCGCGTGCCTCGAATGAGCGAGGAGGAGCTGGCGGCTGATGCCGCGGCCTTTGCGCAGGCGGCCATGCAGGAGGATGCCGAAGCCGCATCCGATGATGCTGACGATGACCATGCCGTCGTCGATGCCGACACCGACGCCGACAAATAGTCTTTGTGGCGAAAGCCTCCGCGGGGAAACCTGCGGAGGCTTTTTCTTTTGAGCGATATGGGGCCGTCTGTTGATTGGGGACAGACTTAAATGAGCGTTTTCACGCATTTAAGTCTGTCCCCAATCAACATTGTGGCGCTCTAGTTGGCTAAAGCGTACAATAGCGCCTATGTGAAAGGGGAACAGATGATCAACGAAACTATGTATGCTCGCGGTGCGGAAAGCTCCATCATCCGCGAGATTTTTAGCTATGGCCTTGAGCGCAAGGCGCAGATTGGTGCGGAAAATGTATTCGATTTTTCGCTGGGTAACCCGAGCGTTCCGGCGCCCGCTGCCGTGGCGGAGTCCATTAAGAAGGCCTTGGAGCTGCCGAGTGACCAGCTGCACGGATACACGCCCGCACCGGGCCTGCCGCAGTGCCGTACCGCCGTGGCTGAGTCGCTCAACCGCCGCTTTGGTACGAGTTATGAGGGCGAGGATGTCTTTATGACCGTGGGCGCCGCGGCTTCGCTCACCTGCACGCTCAACGCCGTTACGAACCCGGGCGATGAGGTTATCGTCATTGCACCGTACTTCCCGGAGTATCGCGTGTGGATTGAGAAAGCCGGCTGTACGTGTGTTGAGGCGCTCGCCAATGAAGATACGTTCCAGCTGAGTGTGGACAACGTGCTCAAGGCGATTACCGATAAGACGACTGCCGTCATCATCGACTCGCCGAATAACCCGACCGGCGCCGTGTATACGCGCGACACGCTGACGCGACTGGCCAATGTTCTGCGCGAGGCCAACGCTCAGCGCGATCCCGAGAATCCGATTATGCTCATCTCGGATGAGCCGTACCGCGAGATTGTGTACGGTGCCGAGGTGCCTTGGGTGCCCTCGATCTACGAGCACACCATCGTGTGCTACTCGTATTCCAAGTCGCTGTCGCTGCCGGGTGAGCGCGTGGGGTGGATCTTGGTTCCCAACACCAATCCGCAGGCTGCCCGTCTGATGCCGGCTGTTGCGGGCGCTGCCCGTACGCTGGGTTTTGTATGCGCACCGGCACTCTTCCAGCGCGTAATCATCGATTGCATCGATGAGCCGAGCGATGTCGAGGCCTATGCGCGCAACCGCACCGCGCTTACCGACGCACTAGCGGAGTACGGCTACACCTATGTTGAGCCGGATGGTGCATTCTACCTGTGGGTGAAGGCGCTGGAACCCGATGCGAATGCGTTTTGCGAGCGTGCAAAGAAGTATGAGTTGCTTGCGGTTCCCTCGGACAGCTTTGGTATGCCGGGTTGGTTCCGCCTGGGCTATTGCGTGAGCTACGAAACGATTGTCAATTCGCTACCCGCTTGGAAACAGTTGGCGGACGAGTATCGTTAAAAGTAAAGCGCTCTGCCTACAATGTTTTACGTGAAACGGGGTTTGGTGTTAAGCCAGACCCCGTTGTCATGGACGTTGTGTCTTTGGGATGGAGTGGTTTTACGACTATCGAAGGCTATGCGTACAATGAATATAAGCGACGGCCGTGCCAGATAAGGAGACCTGATGCCCTACCTGCTTTCTTGTGACATTCATACCCATACGATGTTCTCTGCGCATGCATATTCGACCATTGAGGAGAATGTGTACTGGGCGGCAGAGCGTGGTCTGCAGGTGCTCGGATCTGCCGACCATTTGAGCTCTATGGTTACGGCTTGCCCCAATGACCTGCGCAGTTACCAGTTCTTTATCAACCAGGATATCTGGCCGCGCATTTGGAGCGGCGTGCTGGTGCTGCGTGGTGCCGAGGCCGATATCGTTTCGCTGGACGGAAGCCTGTTTGGCGAGGACACTTCTGTCACGCTCGATATTGCCGGCGATTCGTACAGCCGTCAGCATTCGCTGTTCGATTTGGTTACGCGTAATTTGGATTATTTGGTTGCGAGCGTGCATAATTCGCAGATTGCTGAAGGCGCGACGCTGGCCCAGACGACCGAGATGTATATCAATGCCCTGGAGCACCCCAAGGTGTTCATGCTGGGTCACACGGGGCGTTCGGGCGTGCCGTTCGATATCGACGAGGTGCTGTTGGCAGCTAAGGCCAAGCACAAGATTATTGAGATCAACAACCATAGTCTTGAACACGGTGTCGACACTGAGCATTGGGCCGTATGCCGCAAGATCGCCGAGCGCTGCGCCGAGCTGGGCGTGGGCATTGGCGTTTCGACCGATGCGCACATTGGCATGGCAATTGGTAAGCTCGATTACGCTCGCAAGATGCTCGACGAGATTCACTTCCCGTTGGATCTGATCGTGACGCGCGATCGCGAGACGCTGCTGCGCGAGATGGCGGCAGCCGGCGTGTGCGACCTGTGCAAGGGGATGTAGCGGAATTTATAAACCAAGCGAAGGGGGTGGCCCAGACGGGTCGCCCCCTTTCTTGTCCCAAAAATCTACTGAGGTTGGTTAGCGGCGTTCGAGGACCGCTACGGTTTCGGTGTGGTCGGTGTGAGGAAACATGTCGACGGGCGTGATCTTGAGCAGGCGATAGCCTCCGTCGAGAAGCTGATGCAGGTCGCGCTCTTGAGTCACGGGGTTGCAGCTGATATAGGTGATGCGGCGCGGCTTAAGCGCGCAGGCAGCTTCGAGGAACTCGGGGGTAGAGCCGGCGCGCGGCGGATCGATGGAAAGGACATCGACCCGCTCGTTGTTGTCGGCGGCATCTAGGATGTAGTCGGTGGCATCGTCAGCCATAAACCAAGCGCTGCGGGTGAGGCCGTTGAGCTCGGCATTACGACGTGCGTCGGCAATGCCGGCGTGGTTGCGCTCCACGCCAAGCAGCATAATGCCGACGCCCTTGTCCTGGGCGGCTTTGGCTGCGCACAGGCCGATAGTTCCGCTACCGCAATAGGCATCCATGAGTACGTCGCCCTGCTGCAGGTCCATGCCGTCAATCGCGAGCTGATAGAGCAGCTCGGTCTGCTGCGGGTTGGTCTGGTAGAACGCGGTGGGGGAGATATCGAACTCGCAGCCGAGCAGCTGGTCGCGCATGCACTCGGCGCCATATACAATGCGGGTTTCCTCGCCGAGGATGGCGTTGCCGGGACGTCCGTTGATGTTTTGGGCGACGGTGACGATGTGCGGATTGAGCGCGGCGACAGCCTCAAAGAACTCCTGCGCATGCGGCAAGTCGCGCTGAGCGGTCACGAGCGTGACCATGACCTGGTCGGTACGCCAACCGCAGCGGACGACGGCATAGCGAAGCAAACCAAGATGCTTGTCCTCATTAAAGGCGGGAATATGCAGCCGCTCGGCTTCGCGTGCGATGCCGTTGAGAATCTGACGGGCACCCGGTGCCTCGACAGGACACTCGGGTACGGCAACGATCTTGTGCGTGCCGCGCTCAAAGAAACCGCAACGGACAGCACCCTCCTTACCGGGAGCAAAGGGAGTGGCGGCCTTATGGCGAAAACCGCGCGGCGCAGGATATTTGCCCGGGTCGCCCAGGGTGACGCCCATACCGCGAATGGGGTCGACGCTAATGCCCTCGCGCTCGCAAAGGGTAGCAAAAAGCTCCTCCATGGCGGCCTGCTTGGCTGCCAACTGCTTCTTATAAGGACGATTGAGCGCCGTACACCCACCGCAAGCTTTCATGATCGAACAGGGAGACTTGGGGTCCACAGCCTTACGCGCAGACGAAACCTGATCTTTATGCGAGCGCTTGGAGCGAGTCTGAGATGCCTTATCCTCGTTCCGACGAGAGCCGGGACGCTTGGCCTTGCCCTTAGCCGATTTGCTTTTTGCAGCTTTAGAAGACTTGGATTTCGTAGAAGATTTCTCCTCCTTCGACCCCTCAACCGCCTCCACCAAAGCACGACGAGCCCTACGCTCCGCACGAGATTCTGCCATCAATAACTCCACTAATTCATGAATTAAAGCTGCAAGTATTGTACCGTGCCAAGCCAGCAGACGATATGCAAGCGGTTTAATCGTGTCAGCGATAAGCCCAACGACGGTTGCCCGCCGCGTGAGGGGTGTGGGGGTTAAGTTTATCGCGAGTTCCGCACGAACAGGAGGCCACTTAATGTGGCCTCCGTCGTGAGCAGGACTGTAGAGCAGGAAACTTAACCCCACACCCCTCACGCGGCGGGCAAACTCGCCTTGTGCTCTATCACGCTAAAGTGTATGATTCTGAACGTTACATGACTCACTTTATCTAACTAAAGTGCCATCAAGGGGGAATACCATGAACACCGATATGTCTCGTCGTCAGTTTGTTGGTCTAGCCGGCTCGCTCGCCACGGTGCTTGGCCTTGGTCTTGTCGGTTGCGGCGGTGGTGCCGGCAAGGGCTCCGCTGCTGGCTCTGCCGCGGCCAAGGATGTGAAGGGTGCTGCGGAGTCCAAGAAGCTCGTGGTGGGCTTCGATAAGTCCTATCCTCCGTACGGCTTTGTGGGCGACGATGGCGAGTACACCGGCTTTGATCTCGATCTGGCCAAGGCTGTTGCCGATAAGCAGGGCTGGGAGGTCAAATACGAGGCCATCGACTGGGACGCCAAGGACACGCTGCTCAACTCTGGCGCCATCAACTGCATCTGGAACGGCTTTACCATGGAGGGCCGTGAGGACGACTACACGTTCTCCGAGCCGTACATGCTCAACGAGCAGGTGCTGGTGGTCAAGAAGGATGCGGGCATCAAGGGCTGGGACGATCTTGCCGGCAAGACTGTGATTACCCAGACTGATTCCGCTGCGCAGGACGTGCTTGAGGGTGACCAGAAGGATCTGGCGGCGACGTTTGCCACGCTCGACACGATCGGCGAGTACAACACGGCCTTTATGCAGCTCGAGAGCGGCGCGGTCGATGCCGTGGCTTGCGACCTTTCGATTGTCCAGTATCAGCTTGCCGCCAAGCCCGATGCCTATACGCAGCTTGATGAGCCGCTGTCCAGCGAGCACTACGCCGTCGGCTTTAAGAAGGGCGACACCAAGTCGGCCGATGCTGTAGCCGAGTCGCTCAAGGCGCTCTACGAGGACGGCACGGTCAAGGACCTCTGCGATAAATATTCAAGCTATGGTTTGTCTTTCGATAATTGGGTGCTCAAGTAATGTCTATTCAGGTCATGATGCAGATGCTTGGCCAGGGGTTCTTGGTCAGTTTGCAGCTGTTTGTGTTGACGCTGCTCGGGTCGATTCCGCTGGGAATTCCCGTGGCGTTTATGCGCATGAGCAAAATCGCGCCGCTTCGCTGGATTGCGCGCATCTATATCTCGGTCATGCGCGGCACGCCGCTCATGCTGCAGATGTTTGCCATCTACTTTGCCCCGTATTACGTGTTTGGCATTTCGCTCACGCCCGATTCCAAGTGGACGGCGTGCGTCGTGGCGTTCATCATCAACTACGCCGGCTATTTTGCCGAGATCTATCGATCGGGCCTGCAGTCCATTCCGCGCGGTCAATATGAGGCCGCCGAGGTGCTGGGCTACTCGCGCATGCAGACGTTTCTGTATATCGTGATGCCGCAGGTCGCCAAGCGTATTCTGCCGGCGATGGGCAACGAGATCATCACACTGGTCAAGGACACGTCGCTGGCGTTTGCCATTGGCGTGGGTGAGATGTTCTCGACGGCCAAGGCGCTGGTCGCCTCGCAGGTGAGCATGGTGCCGTTTGCGATTGCGGCGCTGATTTACTGGGTCTTTAATTTCGTTGTCGAGATGCTGCTGGGCGCCGCCGAGAAAAAATTGGATTACTACCATGACTAGATCGTTCCGCCGTTCTAACGAACGGCGGACTGCTCGACGCTGCGCGCGTGCCTGACGGCCAATCTGCTCCTCAAACCGTCGCTTGCGTACAGAAGTACGCGGCGCTCCTCTTTCGGAGCATATTGTCTCGTCAGTCACACGCTCGCTGACTCTTCAAATACATGGAGGTTCCTGTGTCCGGAACGGTAATGGAAATAACGAACGCGCGTAAGGCGTTTGGCGGCAATGAGGTGCTCAAGGATATCTCGCTCGAGGTGAAGCGCGGCGAGGTCGTGGCGATTATCGGGCCTTCGGGCGGCGGTAAGTCGACGCTGCTGCGCTGCGCCACGCTGCTCGAGACGCTCGACGGCGGCTCTCTCTCGTTTGGCGATCTTGCGGTCGCGACGGATGCGGGCTCGGGCGCGGTATATGCGAAGGGCGATGTTCCCAAGCAGGCGCGCTCGCGATTTGGCCTGGTGTTCCAGAACTACAATCTGTTTCCGCACTATACCGTGATGAAAAACATCACTGACGCGCCGATCCGCGTGCTCAAGCGCCCGCGCGAGCAAGCGGAGACCCATGCGCGCGAGCTTATTGCGCAGATGGGGCTTACGGGTAACGAGAACAAAGTGCCCTGCGAGCTTTCGGGCGGTCAGCAGCAGCGCGTGAGTATCGCCCGCGCCCTGGCGCTCGATCCGGAAATCTTGTTCTTTGACGAGCCGACCTCGGCGCTCGATCCCGAGCTGACGGCCGAGGTGCTGCGTGTCATCAAGGACCTGGCTGCGCAGAATATGACGATGGTGATCGTGACGCACGCGATGCAGTTCGCCCGTGACGTTGCCGACCGCGTGGTCTTTATGGATGGCGGCCGTATTGTCGAGGAGGGTCCTGCCGAGCAGGTGATCGACCATCCGCGCGAGCAGCGTACGCGCGAGTTCTTGAGCCGTATCGAGGGGTAGGCTCAAATACTTATTGAGGGGATGCCGCCGCAGGTCTTTTGGTCTGCGGCGGTTTTTTATTGGCTCCGGAGCGATTTCTCAAAAGCTAAACGACCTGCTTGTCCTCTCGCCGCCCGTATCCATACGCGTGCCGAAAGGTGTGCATGGACAGACGGCTGCAAGGGTAGGGTGGTGGCATAGGACATTTGGAGGGTGAGTCGGCTCGGCTGCCGACCATGCTGCTCCCGGGACGGCACCGACCGCAAACCCTCCCCGTTGGCGTCGCGCATTGCGCGCGGCCCTGCAAGGAGGTCATCATGGGTGCTCCCAAGACCGGTAACGTAAGGAACGTGGTGCTCGTAGGCCAAGGCGGGGTGGGCAAGACTTCACTCGCCGAGGCCATGCTCCACCTTTCCGGCAAGACCGCCCGCCTGGGCGGCCACGACGGCACCAAGCCCACGCTCGACTATGACCCCGAAGAGGTCAAGCGTGCATTTTCCATCTCGACGACCATCGCGCCGATCGACTGGAAGGGCGCGCGCATCAATGTGCTCGATGCCCCGTGCTACCCCGATTTTATCGGCGACGCCTTTGCCGCGATGAGCGTCTGCGAGACGGCTCTGTTTGTGGTCGACGCCGAGGCCGGCCCACAGCCTACGACGGTTAAGCTCTGGTATGCCGCCGAGGACCTGCGCCTGGCGCGTGCGGTGTTCGTAAACCGCCTGTCGCGCTCCGAGGCCAGCTTTGCGACCACGATGGACCTGCTGCAAGAGCGCTTTGGCACGCGCTTGGGCGCCGTGACCCTTCCCTGGGGCGAGGGCGAGGACTTTGACGGCATCATCGACCTGGTGCGCATGAAGGCGCGCCACTGCAACGGCGCCGAGGCCGTTGAGTCGGAGATTCCCGAGGAGTATCGTGCCCAGGCCGAGGAAGCCCATGACCATCTGTGCGAGCTGGTGGCCGAGGCTGACGACGAGCTGATGATGAAGTACTTGGAAGGCGAGGAGACGCTGACGCAGGAGGAGCTTGAAGGCCTGCTGTCGAAGGCGATCGCCGAGCGCATCTTTGTGCCGGTCTTTGCGGGCGATTGCATTAAGGAACAGGGCATCAACTCGCTGATGGATGACATCGCGACGTACTTCCCGGCGCCGACCGACTACGGCGAGATGCCGCTCATCGACGGTGATTCGCTCAAAATCTCGAGCGACGATGACCGTCCGGTGGCGTTTGTGTTTAAGACCCTGGCCGATCCGCAGCAGGGTCGCATCAGCTTTATCAAGGTGCTGACGGGTACGCTTGAGCCGGGTCTTGAGCTGATCAACGCGCGTACCCGCAAGGGCGACCGTCTGGCTCACCTGTATGTGATGTGCGGCCGCGATATGACCGAGGTCGGTCACGCCTATGCCGGCGACATCATCGTGGCGCCCAAGCTGGCTGCCGAGACGGGCGACACGCTCTCGATTACCGGTAAGGTCGAGGCCGCGGCGTTTAAGTTCCCCAACTCGCAGTACCGCATTGCCATCGAGGCCGAGAATCGCGGCGACGAAGAGAAGCTCTACACGTTTATCGAGAAGGCCTGCAAGGCCGATCCGACCATGAGCATCGACCGCGACGAGGAGACCGGCCAGACCATTATCTCCGCCGTTGGTGAGGCGCAGGTTTCGGTGCTGCTCAACCGTTTGGAGGATCGCACCAAAGTCGTGGCCAAGAGCGTGCCGATCCGCATTCCGTATCGCGAGACCATTCGCCGTACGGCAAGTGCCCAGGGCCGCCATAAGAAGCAGACCGGCGGCGCCGGTCAGTACGGCGACTGCTGGCTGCGCGTGGAGCCGCTCATTGGGCCCGACGGCACGAGCGATGGCTATGAGTTTGTGGACGAGGTCGTGGGCGGCCGTATTCCGCGCTCGCTGATCCCCGCCGTGGACAAGGGTGTCCAGGAGACCATGAAGGACGGCATCATTGCCGGCTACCCGCTCACGGGCATTCGCGTGGCTGTGTACGACGGCTCGTATCACAGCGTCGACTCCAACGAGATGGCGTTCCGCGCGGCAGCTCGCATCGGCCTGCGCAAGGCATGTGCCGATGCCGACCCGGTGGTGCTGGAGCCCATTGAGGAAATTACGGTGACCATCCCCGAGAGCTACGCCGGCGCTGTGATGGGCGACATCTCGGCATCGCGCGGTCGCGTGACGGGCATGGAGACCGATGAGCGCGGCGATACCGTGGTTATTGCCCAGGCGCCGCTGGCAGAGCTGACGGATTATTCGACGCGCCTGCGCTCTATCACGCGCGGCACGGGTGACTTTACCATGAAGCCCGCAGGCTATGAGCAGGTGCCTTATGACGTTCAGGCCAAGCTGGTCGAGCGCTATGAGGAGGGCCGCGCCAAGTAGCACGTGATTTTGTCTGCAATGTAGGTGCTGACGAAAGGGCCGCCCTGGGTAACCGGGGCGGCTCTTTTTGATTCCTTGGGGACGGAGGAAAACGGATCATTTAGGCTTTGGGGCAGCTTGGTCGGTCCTAGTCTCCCGAGGCCTGATTGCGGCCGGTGGTGTAGTCGATCTGCACGTGCGGCTGCAGGTTGTAGCAATATACGTGGAAGCAGAGGGTCTTGCCGTGGTCCTCGACCGATTGCGCCTCAAGGCGCATGCCACGGCAGACAAGTTCCTCTTCGTTATACATAGGCGTGACGCGGTAGAGCACATGGTTGCCCGTATCGCGAATATAGTTGAGAATCTGCTCTTCAAACGGCAGCATGCCCGTCTCGTTGAGATAGCGCGTGCCGGTGAGGAGATTTTTGCGGTTGGCGTTTTCGCCGCAGAGCGACCAGGCGATAAGGTGACAGCGGTTGTAGAGGCTCTGGCCCGGAATAAAGTCGTAGCGCTGCTGGCGCCATCCAGCGGGATGGATACGCGAGATATCGCCGCGCTCGCCTTGACCGAGCGATTCGGGGCCCACACAGGCGAGCGCTTTGCGGGTGCGGCCCAGGCTGTCGAGTTTGGAGAACTTCTTAAAGCAACCCTCTTCTGCAGCGCGCTCGTATTCATCGAGCGTGAATGATGGTGTGCCTAGCGGGTGCGTGCTGTCGGCGCGAAGGGCAACGTAGGGGTTGCCGGCGTAGTCGGGAATGCTGCTGAGATAAACACCGCGGGCGCGGTTGAGGTCGGGGTTTTCGACCTCGTCGATGGGGGTGGCGGCACTGTCCGCGGAAACGTCGTCATCGGTGTCGGTTGCGGCGGAATCGGAGCCATCGCCAGAGTCCTGGCCGTTTTGAGGGTCTGAAGAGCTCACTGTTCCCGATTCGAGCCGGGCAACCAGGTCTGCCTCGTCGTCGGTGCGGCTGGGGCTCTCGTTTTGTTTTTCGGCCAGAGCCGCCGCCTGTTCATCGCTTTGCGGCGACAGCAGCTTGGGAGCTCCGTCGAGCGATCCCGTAAACAGCGCAAACCCCAACGCCAGGGCGGTGCCGATGGAAAGTACTTGCTTGTAGGCGGGCTTGTGCGACATTGAGGCTCCTGGATGGACGGTTGGGAATCTACCAGTCTAGCAGGAGCCGGCAGGGGCCGTTCTGTCGAACAAATACTCAAGATTTGGGATAGACGCTACTGATTCATTTGTCCCGCGTTCTAGATCGAGGTGGAGTCGAGCCAGTTAAGCTTGCACTCGAGAATGCGCTGCTCGCCGGGTTCGCTGCTGCCGTCAAGTAGGGCGAGCAGCATCTCGGCTGCTTCGCGACCTTCTTGGTCGACGGGCTCGATGATGGTGGAGACGGTCGGCGTGGTGAGATTAGTCCAGTCTTCGCAGTTGAGTCCCAAAAGGCCGATTTGCTGCGGAAGCAGATGGGCCATTGGCTGGAGGGCCTTGTAGACACGGGGAAGTGCCCACTGATTTTGCACGAAGATAAGGGTTCGCTTGGCGGGATTGAACTTGAATTTAAAGTACTCGGTAAGCTCGTTGATTGACGGCTTGTTGTGATCGATGGGAATCGCTTTGTAGAGCTGCCCGTTCGCTGCCAGCGCCTCGGCATACCCCTGAAAACGCTCCATGCGGGTGCGCATTTCGGTCATGTTGGCGGCAATGGAAAAGAAATCTTCGTAGCCGGCGTCGAGGAGTGCCTGTGTGGCGTTGTACACGCCGTCGTAAAGGTTGGTTTTGATCCAGCTGGTACCTGGGCTATAGATGGCCGCATCGAAAAAGACGACCGGCTTGCCGGCGCGTCTAATGCGGTCATGCACGGCTTTGAAGTTTGCCGTGGGCTGGATGATAAAGCCATCGACGCCCAGCGAGAGCATCTTGTCGACGTACATGAGCTCGGTCTCGGGGTTAAAGTTGCTCGTGCAAACGACCGTCTGGTAGCCCGCGGGGAGCATGACCTGCTCCATGCCATTGAGAACGAGCCCCGCCCATTTGTTGGTGTTATCCAAAATGATGATGGCAATGACGTGGGTTTGCTTGCCGGTGAGCGTCTGCGCTTGGGCGTTGGGAACGTATCCGAGTTCCTTAATGACGCGCGCGATTTTGTTCTGCGTCTTCTCGCTAAGCTTTTCTCGTTTGTCGTTGAGGTAATACGAGACGCTTGCCGTCGAGGTTCCCGCCTCTCGAGCGACGTCTGCGATCGTAACGCGCTGTTTTGCCACAGCGACTCCTTCCGACAGATGAGCATTTTCCAACATGATGACTTTGAGTCTTGGTGAAGGATACGCTTCGGTGAGCGGCTTTTTCCTTTCATATGAGTATGCAACAAATGCGGCATACGGGTGGGGTCGAAATTTGTGACCGGCATGCGCATCTGCCGTCTACCGAGAAAATCAAATACTTCTTGACTTTTGAAATCGAGGGCAAAATCGCAGGATTCATTTTTGGTTAAACGCATAACTAAATCGCATAACCAACGCTCTGACCTGCGCGTTTACCGAAATAAGCTGGCATTAAGAAAAACGAGCACCTATATTGTTCTTGTCGAAAAGACAGCAAGTCCAAACGGCAGGGGATGCTCCGGAGGCCTCCGCAAACGGTGTCTTGCGCACGCAACTCTATGAAAAGAGGGAAGCAATGAAGATCGTAGGCGTTGCCGCCTGTACTGTGGGTATCGCCCACACGTATATGGCCCAGAAGGCGATTCAGGATGAATGCGCCGCCCGTGGCATCGAGTGCAAGGTCGAGGCTCAGGGTGGCCTGGGTATCGAGAATGAGCTCACGCAGGAAGACGTGGACTCCGCCGACCTGGTCCTGGAGTCCGTCGACGTGGGTGTCGAGAACGAGGACCGTTTTGAGCAGAAGATGGCCGAGGGCAAGTTCCTGAAGGTCGGCACCTCGGATGTAATCGCCGATCCGGTAAAGATCATCGACCAGGCCATTGAGATCATCAAGGCGACGGGTGGCGCCGTTGACGCGCCCAAGGCCGAGGCCAAGGCAGAGAAGAAGGCCGTCTCCGCTGCCCCGCAGGCCCCGACACCGGCGTCCAAGCAGTCTATCTTTGCCGATCCGGGTAAGACGCTGCTCAATGCATTCAATACCGGCGTTTCCTATTTTATCCCCATCGTCGTTATCGGCGGCGTGTTCCTCGCCTTCTCGCTGGCATCCGGTACCGCCGGCGCCAACGGCATGGAGGTTACGAACCCGCTGATGGTGAGTCTTAACACCATCGGCATGGCCGGCATCTCCATGATGATTCCGGTGCTTGCGGCATACATCGCCTACTCGATGGCTGGCAAGCCCGCGCTCGCCCCCGGTTTTGTCCTGGGCTACCTGGTCAACAACGCAGTCGTTACCCCTAACGGCAACAGCGTTTCGACCGGCTTCTTGGGCGCCATGATCATGGCGGTCATCTGCGGCTACTTTGTCCGCTGGATGAAGACCTGGAAGGTCAACAACACCATCCAGACCATCATGCCCATCCTGATCATCCCGATTCTGACCTCGCTTGTCCTGGGCATGGCCTATATCTACATCCTGGCCACGCCGCTTGGCTTTGTGATGGACTGGCTCACCGGCGTGCTCGGCAGCCTGCAGGGCGGTTCCGCAGTTGTCCTGGGTCTGGTCATTGGCGTTATGACCGCCTTCGATATGGGTGGCCCCATCAACAAGACCGCCTCGACCTTCACCATGGCCATCATGGCCTCCGGTATCTACGGTCCTAACGGTATGTTCCGCGTCGCCGTCGCCGTTCCCCCGATCGCCTGTGGTCTCGCTGCGCTCATCGCCAAGAACAAGTTCGATGACGCCGACCGCCAGATGGGCATCTCCGCGCTGTTCATGGGCTGCATCGGTATTACCGAGGGCGCTATCCCCTTTGCGGTCAAGGACCTCGGTCACACCCTTCCCGGCATCTGCATCGGCTCTGCCGTGGGCGCGGCGCTCGCCGCCTTCCAGGGTATCGACTGCTACGTCCCGCACGGTGGCTTTATCGTCGCCCTTGCCACCAACAACGTCGCGCTGTTCTGCCTGGACATCGTGATTGGCGCCGTGGTCGCCGCTGCAATCCTGATTGCCATGAAGCCCACGCTCGACAAGCAGGCCAAGTAAACCTTTAAGGACTCCGGTTGTGCGGAGGGATGGATTTGACTCCGCACAACCGCCCCTACACAACAAAATCCATCCGTACTGATAGGGCCCGCATCTGGGTCCCAGGGAACTTTTGTCAAAAATCCTCTGGAGAAGGAGAACAAAATGTCCAACCTCACCATCCGCCAGGCCGTTCAGGGCATGCTCAAACTGCAGGATAGCGGCGATCACGCAACCATGGTCGGCATTGGCCCCATGAGCCCCAACCTGATTCAGGCCGTGTTCGAGCTTGCCAAGGACGAGGATTTCCCGCCCATGTTTATCGCCAGCCGCAACCAGGTCGATATGGACGAGATGGGCGCCGGCTACGTCAACGGTTGGGACCAGACGCGCTTTGCCGCCGACATCAAGAAGGTCGCCGACGAGGTGGGTTACACCGGTCCGTACTACCTGTGCCGAGATCACGGCGGTCCGTGGCAGCGCGACGAGGAGCGTAACGCCCACCTGCCCGAGGACGAGGCCATGGAGCTCGCCCGCAAGTCCTTCGTCGCCGACATGGAGGCAGGCTTTGACCTGCTGATGGTCGACCCCACCAAGGATCCCTATCAGATCGGCAAGGTTATTCCGCTCGACGTGGTGCTTCGCCGCACGATCGATCTTATCGACTACCTTGAGCAGTACCGTCGCGAGCATAACCTGCCCGAGGTCGCCTATGAGGTCGGTACCGAGGAGACCAATGGCGGCTTGACCTCTACCGATAAGTACGAGGAGTTCATTTCTCAGCTGCAGCCCGAGCTCGAGAAGCGCGGCTGCCCCATGCCCACCTTTATCGTCGGCCAGACCGGCACCCTTACCCGCTGGACGGAGCAGGTCGGTCACTACAACTTCAAGAACGCCCGCGAGCTTGCCGATATGGCCAAGCGCTATGGCGTGGGCCTGAAGGAGCACAACGCCGACTATCTGGACGACGCGACGCTGCTCGAGCACATCCCGGCACACGTGACCGCCTCCAACGTCGCTCCGCAGTATGGCACCGAGGAGACCCGCGCCTACCTCAAGCTCTGCGCCACCGAGCAGATCCTGGTCGACAACGGTCTGTGCGATGACCCCTCCGACCTGTATCACACGCTGCTGGTCAAGGCTATCAAGACCGAGCGCTGGCGCAAGTGGATGACTGGCGACGACGTCAACCTGCAGGTCGATGACATCCTTGCCGACGATGAGCTCAGCCTGAAGATCCTAGATGTCTCCGGCCACTATGCGTTCAACGATCCCGAGGTCAAGGAGCAGGTCGAGAAGCTCTATCGCAACCTCGCTGCCCAAGACATCGACGGCAAGCGCTTTGTGATCGAGCACATCAAGCGCCCGATCAAGCAGTACGTCGTCGGTCTTAACCTCAAGGGCGTCACGAGCCGCATCGAGAAGGCTCTCGAGGACTAAGTAGCTTTTCCTACACGACGCCGGGCCTGGGGCATGTCCCAGCCGCAGGCCCGGCACATAGGACAAAGGGACATCCCCTTTGTCCTATTTTTTGAGTTTTGGATTCCTTCGAAGGAGTTTGCACCATGAAGTTCTTTATCGATACCGCCAATCTGGACGAGATCGCCGAGGCCAAGAGCTGGGGCTGCCTGGCCGGTGTTACCACCAACCCGTCCCTGTACGCCAAGACCGGCGGCAAGCTTGCCGACTTTGAGCCGCATATGCTCAAGATTGCCGAGCTCTGCGAGGGCCTGCCCGTTTCCGCCGAGTCTACCGCTACCACTGCCGAGGGTATGATCGAGGAGGGCAAGCGCCTTGCCGCCCTCGCCCCCAACATCGTGGTCAAGCTTCCCGTGTGCGAGGCCGGCCTTGCCGCCTGCCGTGCGCTGGCCGATGCTGGCGTGCGCGTCAACATGACGCTCGTCTTCTCGCCGACGCAGGCCCTTATGGCCGCCAATGCCGGTGCTCGCTACATCAGCCCGTTTGTCGGTCGTTTCGATGACATCGCCGAGGACGGTATCTCGCAGCTCGACAACGTCGTGACCTGCATTAAGAACTACGACTGGACGGGCAAGAACGTCGACGACACTGTCGAGATCATCACCGCCTCGGTTCGTACGCCCAACCACGTGACCCAGGCCGCGCTACTCGGTGCCGATATTGCGACCGTGCCCATGGCCGCTCTCAAGAAGTGCCTGCATCACCCGCTGACCGACCAGGGCCTCGCCTCTTTTGAGGCTGACTGGCAGAAGGTCGTCGCTCAGGCTTAACGAGTTGATCGCCCCGGCATCGCGTCATCCGGTGTCGGGGTTGTTCTCAAGAGAGGAATTCGTATGACCAACCAGGAGCTGGCGAAGGTCGCCAATGAGGTCAGGAAGGGTGTCGTGACTGCGGTTCACGCGGCCAAGTCGGGACATCCGGGTGGATCGCTCGGTGCTGCCGACATCATGACGTATCTGTACTTTGAGGAAATGAATATCGATCCTGCCGACCCTCACAAGGCCGATCGCGATCGCTTTGTGCTCTCCAAGGGTCACGCGGCGCCGGGCCTGTATTCGGTGTTGGCAAATCGCGGCTATTTTCCCGTCGAAGAGCTCGAGACGCTCCGCCATATTGGCAGCCGACTGCAGGGCCATCCCAACATGAACGACACCCCGGGCATCGATATGTCCACCGGATCGCTCGGTCAGGGCATCTCCGCCGCGGTTGGAATGGCACTCGCCGCAAAGCGCTGGGGTGACAGCTACCGCGTCTACACGTTGCTGGGCGACGGCGAGTGCGAGGAGGGCCAGGTGTGGGAGGCGGCCATGTTTGCCGGCAACCATGCGCTCGACAATCTTGTTGCCGTCGTCGACCACAACGGCTTGCAGATTGACGGCACGATCGATGAAGTCAACTCGGCCATGCCGCTCGCTGACAAGTTCCGCGCCTTTAAGTGGCATGTGATCGAGCTCGCCGACGGTAACGACATGGCGCAGATTGCCGCCGCCTTTGCCGAGGCCCGCAAAGTGAGCGACTCGCCCGTGGCCATTATCGCCGAGACGGTGAAGGGCAAGGGCGTCTCCTTTATGGAAAACCAGGTGGGCTGGCACGGCAAGGCACCCAACGATGAACAGTTTGAGCAGGCCATGGCCGAGCTCGCAGCGGCAGGGGAGGAGCTCTAATGGCAGACGTCAAGAAAGTCGCCACGCGCGTTAGCTATGGCGAGGCACTTGTCGAGCTGGGCAATGAGCGCGATGACTTTGTGGTTCTCGATGCCGACCTGGCCGCCGCCACGCAGACCGGTAAGTTTAAGGCTGCGCACCCTGAGCGCTTCTACGACGCCGGCATTGCCGAGAGCAACCTGATGGGGCTCGCCGCCGGCATCGCGACCACGGGCCACGTCGCCTTTGCGAGCACCTTTGCGATGTTTGCCGCCGGTCGCGCGTACGAACAAGTGCGTAATTCCATTGGCTATCCGCACCTCAACGTCAAAATCGGTGCCACGCATGCGGGTATCTCGGTCGGTGAAGACGGCGCCACGCATCAGTGCTGCGAGGACATCGCGCTCATGCGCACGATCCCGGGTATGACGGTAATCGTTCCCGCCGATGACATCGAGGCTCGCGCATGCGTGCGCGCCGCCTATGAGTTTGAGGGCCCGGTTTACATGCGCTTCGGCCGCCTGGCAACACCGGTCATCAACGATCACGAGGACTATGAGTTCAAGATTGGTCGCGGCGTGGTCGTGCGCGAGGGGTCCGATGTGACCATCATCGCTTGTGGCCTTATGGTCGCCGAGGCGCTTGAGGCTGCCGAGGCGCTCGCTGCCGATGGTATCGATGCCGAGGTCATCAACATGCACACGATTAAGCCGCTTGATGAGCGCCTGGTGGTTGCCAGCGCCAAGAAGACTGGTCGCGTGGTCACCGCCGAGGAGCATTCGATTATCGGTGGTCTTGGCGAGGCCGTGGCCTCGGTGCTCGCAGAGCAGCATCCGGTGCCGATGCGACGCGTCGGCGTGCGCGATGTGTATGGCGAGTCCGGCCCTGCGGTCGATTTGCTGCACAAGTACGGTTTGGACGCCGACGGCATCGAAGCTGCGGTCAGGTCCGTGTTGTAAGGAAGGTTTCCATGGGATTTGTATCTGCCAACCAAGTGACAATCGGGTATACCGCCGCCTCGCGCGAGGACGCCCTACATTATTTGTCCGAGCAGGCCATCGAGCTCGGCTTTGCCGATGACGCATCTGCCGTAGAGGCCGCCTTCATTGCTCGCGAGAACGAGGCCGAGACCGGCCTTGTCGCCGGTTTTGCCGTTCCGCATGCCAAAAGCGACGCGATCCACACGCCGGGCGTTGCCGTGCTTAAACTGACCGAGCCCGTTGAATGGCCGAGCTTCGATGGGGTGCCCGTCGATGTTGCGCTCGCGCTGTACGTGCCCGCCGGCGAGGCCGGAACTACGCACCTGCGTCTGCTCTCCAAGGCTGCCGTGATGCTG
Source organism: uncultured Collinsella sp. (assembly GCA_934675795.1). GTDB lineage: Bacteria > Actinomycetota > Coriobacteriia > Coriobacteriales > Coriobacteriaceae > Collinsella. The sequence goes on along the minus strand of CAKURW010000013.1, from coordinate 22,121 downwards.
ATGGACGCCGGCTTCCGTGACAAGGTGCGCGCGAGCACCGATCCCGTTGAGATTGCGGAGCTCATCAATAGCGGACTCGAAGACTAGAACGGTCATCCCGTTCAATCAATTGATCCTTCTCCAAGGAAAAGGGCCGCGACGCCGTATGGGTGTCACGGCCCTATTTGCGTTTCCCCAGATAAAACCTGCCAAAATAAACCTGTCCCTTATTGGCGGGTCAGTTAACGCAGTGCAGGTTGAGCATATGCGAGCGAGCGGTCTCCGGGTGCGGTAAGGTGACGTGAAACAAGCGGGCGCTGACCTTTTGGTCGCGCCCGTGAAGTTGAACGTCAGATTGCCGTGTCCGGAGCCCGCGCAGCGCCGAGCAGTTACGCCGTTTGTAAAACGGCGTAACCTAAAGGTTCATGTTGCCGTGGATGTAGGGGGTGACCTCGGGGGAGATATGGTCGCAGCCCAGCTCGCGCAGCGCGGACTCGATAACGGCGGGCAGCGGGGTCTTGCCCTTGTCGTCGACGGCGGCACCGCCGAGGGTGGCAATCTTGGCGACATCTGCGGGTGCGGCCTCGATATGCATGCAGCCGCCGACCAAGCGCGCGCGTACCTGTGCCAGATCAAGATCGTGCAGGTAATCCTCGCAGGCGCGGATTAAATCGACCTTCTCGCGCGTAAGCTCCTCGCCCGTGGGGACGCGGGTGGCAAGACATGCTCCCGCCGGCAGGTTCCAAACGGGATAGCCCCATGCGCGCAGCAGCTCGCGCTCTTCGTCCTTGGTAAAGCCGACCTCCATAAGGGGTGAGCGTACGCCGAGCTCTTCTGCCGCACGCATGCCGGGGCGGTAGTCACCGCGATCGCTTGCATTGCTGCCATCGATGACGGTGGGAAAGCCGAGCGACTTGGCGTGGTTGACGATGGCGGTAAAGCCGGCGTGCTTGCAGTGGTAGCAGCGATTGGCATCGTTGCAGGCTACTTGGGGGAGCTGCAGCTGATCCACCGAAAGATTGAGCACGGGGAGCTTAAAATGCGGCCCCTCATTGGCCTGCCCATCAACGGACTGCTCAAACGAAGCCTGCTCGGGCGTGCCGATGAGCGGCGTGGTGAGATGGACGAGGAGGGTATTGGTAGGCATGATGCGGGCGCATACGGCGGCCAAAAAGCTGCTGTCGACGCCACCGGAAAACCCGATAGCCACGCGCCCGTATGCCAAAAGCAGCTGTTCGAGCGCCGATAGCTTGTCTTGAAGCTCCTCTGCGGGTGCCGTGGTGTCTAAAATCATGAAACGTTCCTTATCGTTGAGCACTCGATCGAAAACTATAATCCTAATGCGTTACTTGCCATAAGACTTCTATCTGTGTAACGAAAGTGCAATATGGTATATACGTTATATACAAGTTGCCAAATGCGGTAGAGTTGCGGCAATGCGACAGCGAGAGTCGATGGGGGACCGATATGATCAAGGCTGTTATTTTTGACATGGATGGAACGCTGGTCGATACCGAGCGTTTGGGGATTAAGGCCTGGAAGGCAGGCGCCGCTGAGCTGGGGCTCGCGATTGATGAAGCGCTGATCCATCAGTTTATCGGCCGCACGCTGCCCGATGTTATGGACATCCTTGATGAGCATTACGGCAGCCATGAAACCACCGAGGCGATCTATCGTCGCCACAAGGAGATTCGCGACGAGATGGTCAAGACCGAACTGGAACTTAAGGCCGGCGCCGCCGAGTGCCTAGACGAGCTGCTGGCTGCGGGCTATCACGTTGGTCTAGCGACGTCGTCGCGCCTCGTTACGGCTGAGCGCAACCTTAAGATGGTTGGCCTCTTTGACAAGTTTGAAACGGTAACGTGTGGCGAGGACGTCGTGCACGGCAAGCCCGACCCCGAGATGTATCTGCTCGCCTGCGAGCGCGCGGGCTTTGCTCCCGAGGAATGTGCCGTGGTCGAGGATTCGCGCAACGGCTGCGTCTCGGGCATTACGGCCGGCTGCCATGTCTTCGCCGTCCCCGATATCGTGCCGCTGCCGCAGGACGTGGTGGATGGCTGCGAGGCCGTGCTCGATACGCTGTTCGACCTGGCGGCGGCAATCAAGACTGTGCGCTAGAAAATTGCGGCGTTGAAACGAGCGATTGCTCACGTTTGCGCTTAAGCAAAAGGGGTCCGGCAATGGTCGGGCCCCTTTTGCTTAAGCGGCGACTTAGCATACTCGCGGGCGTGCTATAGATACGCACCGAGGTTGATGGCCGTGGCGTCGGTCTGGCTGCTTGCCTGGGTGCTGGCGCGTTCCAGTAGGAACGGACGTACCAGTTCTTGGCGGTTGATATCCTCGGCGGCGACTGCGGTGACGGTACGCGCTGCGGAGCCGACACGGATATGCTTGATCTTTGCCGGGGCCTTGTTCTCGATTTGCTCCATCAGCAGTTGGACACCCTTGCGGCCAATCTCGTAGCCCGGGGGCGCTACCGTAGTGAGCGGGACCGATCCGCTCCAAGCGAGCGGGTTGCCGTCGCATCCGGCCACGCGTACTTGCCCGGGGACAGAGATGCCCTTGTCGACCAGTGCCGAAACGACACCCGAGGCCAACACATCGGTCAGGCCGACGACAAAATCGGGACGTTCGTCCGCGGGGCGCTCGGCGATTTGGGCACCGATGCCGTAGCCGTCGGCAGCGGTATTCCATTCGCCGGCGTCGATGACTTCGATCTTGATATCGGGGTGCAGGGCGAGCGCCTTATGAATGCCAAGGACGCGCAGGGTGAGTTGCATAAATCCTGCTCGGCCGACGACGACAATATGGTGCGCGCCGCGGGCGATGGCGAGCTCGGCGATGATGCGACCCTGGGCCTCGTTGTCGGCCGCTACGTAGTAGCCGGGCTCGGAGCAATGGATGTCCAGATGGACGATCGGCACGGGCATCTTGGTCATGGCGGGGTGCCAGTCGGGGGATGCCATGGGCTGAACCATGACGCCGGACATCTGGGTGCCCATAAAATAGCGCAGGTAATGGTCCTGGAGAATATCGTCGTTATCGGCGTTGGCGATGAGCAGGTCGTAGCCGTGCTTGCAGGCCTCGTTGTGGGCGCCGCTGGCAATTTGGAGCGAAAAGCCGTGGTCGAGGCGGGGGAGGACTAGGCCAAAGGACTTGGTGGTGCCGCCGGCCAGCTGGCGAGCGCTTTGGTTGGGCAGGTAACCCAAGCGATTGATGGTCTCGTTGATGAGTTTGAGGGTCTCGGGGCGCAGCTTTTCGGGATGGTTGAGCGCGTTGGAAACCGTGCCCAGCGAGACTCCCGCCTCGCGCGCGACATCGCTGATTTTTACCTTTGCCATAGCGGCCCCTTTGATGCGTTTCAAGTACAAGCCAGATTGTAGCATCCCAAACCAACCAAAAAGGGATAGGTTTATTTTGGCAGGTTTTATCTGGGGAAACGCTGTTGCCAGCTCAAACCACCACGAAGGGGACAGGTGCTTTTGTGGTGGTTTGGACCGGCTGGACGTGTGTGCATCGGGTGGTATCTAAGTTGAGATACCACTTCTGGTATATCAGCTTGCGTTTGCGTGAGTACAATACTCGAACATTATACGTCTCAGCGCCCCCTGTGCGTGGACGTCTTGCAGTCACGCGAACGAAGGGATTTATCCTATGTGCGGAATCGTCGGCTACACCGGCTCTGATATTGCAAAGAACATCCTGGTCACGGGCCTCAAGCGTATGGAGTATCGCGGCTATGACTCCTCGGGCGTCGCGCTCGAGGTGGGCGAGGGCGCCGCGGCGCACCTCGACGTCATCCGCCGCGTGGGCAAGGTCGCGGGCCTGGAGAGCGAGCTTTCCAACATCGACAGCGACGCTACCTGCGGTATCGGCCACACCCGTTGGGCCACCCACGGCAAGCCCTCCGTCGTTAACGCTCACCCCCACACCAGCTGCGACGGTCGTATCGCCATCGTCCACAACGGCATCATCGAGAACTTCGCCGAGCTGCGCGAAGAGCTGGAGGGTCGCGGCCACCACTTTAAGAGCGAGACCGATACCGAGGTCTTCGCGCATCTGATCGAAGAGGCTTATGCCGAGACGCACGACCTGATGGCCTCCGTGCGCGAGGCGTGCACCCACGTGGTCGGTGCCTATGGTCTGGCCGCCGTGTGCGCTGACGAGCCCGGCGTGATCGCCGTGGCCCGCAAGGATTCCCCGATCGTGGTCGGTGTGGGCGAAACCGGCTCCTATGTTGCTTCCGATGTCATCGCGCTCATCGACGCCACCCGCGATGTCGTGGTGCTCGAGGACGGTCAGTTTGCCAAGCTCACGCCCGCAGGCGTCGAGTACACCGACGAGGCCGGCAACGTTATCGAGCCCAAGGTCACCCACATCGACTGGGACCTGGACATGGCAGAAAAGGGCGGTTATCCCGACTTTATGCTCAAGGAAATCCACGAGCAGCCGCGCGTCGTGCGCGACACGCTGGTTGGTCGTATGACGCCGGCCGGCGAGCTCGACATCGACGAGCTGGGCCTTTCGCTCGAGGAGCTCAACGACATCGACCGCGTCTACGTGATCGCCTGCGGCACCAGCTATCACGCCGGCCTCATTGCCAAGAATCTCATTGAGGGCTGGGCTCGCATCCCCACCGAGGTGGAGGCGGCCAGCGAGTTCCGTTACCGCAATCCCATCATCACGCCGACGACGCTTGTCGTTGCCGTGTCCCAGTCGGGCGAGACGGCCGATACCCTTGCCGCCATTCGCGACGCGCGCATCAAGGGTGCCAAGGTCTTCGGCATCACCAACGTGGTGGGCAGCCCCGTGGCACGTGAGAGCGACGGCGTCATCTACACCAAGGCCAACAAGGAGATCGCGGTCGCCTCGACCAAGAGCTTCATCGGCCAGGTCGTGAGCCTGACGCTGCTGGCTCTGCTGCTGGCGCAGGTCAAGTACCGCCTGACCACCAAGCAAGCGCGCATGCTGTTCCGCGAGCTTTCCGATACGGCCGAGCAGATCCAGTGGATTTTGGATACCCAGACCGAGGCCGTTCATGAGGCTGCCCTGCTGTGCAAGGATGCGCAGTCGGCGCTGTTCGTGGGCCGCGGCATGGGTGCCGCTATTTCCTACGAGGGTGCGCTCAAGCTCAAGGAGGTCAGCTACCTGCACGCCGAGGCCTACGCCGCCGGCGAGATGAAGCATGGCCCCATTGCCCTGATCGACCCGGGCTTCCCTGTCATCGCTGTGGCCACCAAGAGTGCCACCTACGACAAGACCGTGTCGAACCTTATGGAGTGCAAGGCGCGCGGCGCCAAGGTCATCGTCGTTGCCACCGAGGGCGACGAGGAGATCAACAAGATCGCCGACTGCATCATCCGCGTGCCGGCAGTCCGTGACGTGTTCAGCCCCATCACGGCGAGCGTCCCGCTGCAGCTGCTCGCCCGCGAGGTCGCCATCCTGCGCGGCTGCGACGTCGACCAGCCCCGTAACCTGGCGAAAAGCGTCACGGTCGAGTAATCGAGTTCCGTCATCCTAACAACTAAGGCCCGGCTCCGTTGCAGCGGAGTCGGGCCCTGTTTCATTTGCCCGGATAAAACCTGCCAAAATGAACCTGTCCCTATTTGGCAGGTTAGCGGAGCTTACTGGTCTCGAAGTACTCGGGGAACTGGTCCAGAACCTCGGTTTGGTTGCGGAACATCATGTGCAGGTGCTTGCTGACCAAAAAGCTCGCTTCGATGGGGTCGCGACCGGCGATAGCGCGGCGAATCTGCTTGTGCTCGTTCACGATGTCCTGATTGTCGAGAACCTGCGTGGCAGCGCGCAGCCAGCGGAAGCGCTCCAGGTCGGCATTGGTCTCTTCGAGCCACGACCACACGGTGCTGCGACATGCGATGCTAAAAATCATGTGATGCATGAGGTTGTCGCTCAAAAAGAAGCCGATGCGATCCTCTTCGGCCATGGCCTTTTCCTGCAGCACGATGGCGCGGTCGAGCTGCTCGATGCCAGCCGACGTGGCGCGCGCGCAGCACTCCACGATCACCTGCTTTTCCAGATGCTCGCGGATGTAACAGGCACTCTCGGCAAGGGTGAGGTTGATGGGCGAGACGTAGGTACCGCTCTGGGGCACGGTGCGCACCAGGCCTTCCTGCGCCAAACGAACCAAAGCCTCGCGCACAGGGGTGCGCCCCATATCTAGGTCGTCGCAAAGTTGCTTGACGCCCAGCTTTTCGCCCGGCTTGTAATCCAGGTAGACGATTTTGCGTCGAATGGTGTGGTAGGACTGGTCCTGTAGGCTCGTTTCCTGCTCGCCGACGTGCATCGATTCTTCCATAGCGCCTCGCAACTGTTCTATCAAACTCATATGTCAGTTGTTAATTATGCCGCGAGTCAGCTCTCCGCGGTGGGTAATTCGGCTGTTGCCTGAGAACTATTGCGGCATCTTAGTCTGTGTTTGCGCAAGGCTGCGCTCAATGTTGCCGTATCATAAGCCGTCGCAAACGTGAAATAGAAAGAAGGAGTCCCATATGCAACTGGCAAATATCGTACGCGAGCGCTGGAAAGGCGTCTTGTTCTGCCTAATCATCGCCATTCCCGCGACGTTGCTCGGCAAACAAATTGAGGTGGTCGGCGGTCCGGTATTTGCCATCCTCTTTGGCATGGTCCTGGCGCTCGTCTTTCCCAAGAATCGTCGCGAACAGCTCGCCGCTGGCGTCACCTATACGTCCAAAAAAGTCTTGCAGTACGCGGTTATCCTGCTTGGCTTTGGCATGAACCTCTCCCAGATTCTGTCCAAGGGCGCCCAGTCGCTGCCGATTATCGTGGCGACAATCTCGACCTCGCTTGTCATCGCCTTTGTGCTCTGCCACGTTATGAACGTGCCGGGCAAGATCGCGACGCTTGTGGGTGTGGGTTCGTCGATTTGCGGCGGTTCTGCCATCGCCGCGACCGCGCCCGTCATCGATGCCGACGATCGCGAGATTGCCCAGGCTATTTCGGTCATCTTCCTGTTTAACGTTATCGCGGCGCTCGTGTTTCCGACGCTTGGCGGCATGCTCGGGCTGACCAACGAGGGCTTCGGCCTGTTTGCCGGTACCGCCATCAACGACACCTCGTCCGTAACGGCTGCGGCGAGCGCTTGGGACAGCATGCATCCCGGCGCCAATGTGCTCGAGAGCGCCACAGTGGTCAAGCTCACCAGGACGCTGGCCATTATTCCCATCACGTTGGTCCTCGCATGCTGGCAGATGCATCTGGCACGCAAGGCCGGTGGCGACGCTAAGAGCACGTTCTCGCTTAAACGCGCGTTTCCCATGTTTGTGCTGTTCTTTGTGCTGGCGAGCGTGATCACCACGGTGTTTCAGCTTCCTGTGTCCATCACGGCGCCCATCAAGGAGCTGTCGAAGTTCTTTATTGTGATGGCCATGGCGGCTATTGGTTTTAATACCGATATCGTCGAGCTGGTCAAAAAGGGCGGCAAGCCCATCGCGCTGGGCTTTTGCTGCTGGATTGGCATTGCGTGCATGAGTTTGGGAATGCAACACGTACTGAGAATCTGGTAGAGAAGTAGCTTGTTTGCGTGCTGGTTGCTGGTGAGCGCATTCTCACGGTGGAGCGATAGGAGCTCTTGCGGGTATGGCTTGTCCGCAGGTTTATAAGTCCCGAAGAGCTCTTATCGCCCCGCCAGGATGGCGATGCGGGGCAACACCTATACTCGCAGGATGACGCTTTCTGCCCTATAGTGTTTGGTGAGCAATATCGTTCAATTTTGAAACACTCGGTCGTATGACCGTCGGCGGTTGCACGTCGCCGCGGACAGGGGCAAATCATGGATAGCGATGCCAAGCTGAATATCTTGACTGGGGCCCTGGCTGCTGCCGGGGCCTCGGCATTGGCAATCGATGCGCGTGGGGACGTCGCGATCTCGACCGTGAATGACGCGGCGCTTGAGCGGGATGTGGCGGCTTTTGTCGCCGAGCGCCTCGACCGTATAGGAGACGGCGCGCGTCTGGTTATGGGGCGTGCGGGTACGCGCCTGAGCCTGACCGTTCGCCCCACCGACAAAGAGGGCGGGGGACTTTGGGTCGTCGTGGTCCGCGAGGTGCGCGGTGCCGCGGCGCATGCGGGCATCGAGTGGCTCAACGCCGACGAAGTTGAGGCCCGCTATGAATCGAGCGCGTACGGCATCGTTGAGGGTGCCGCTGCGGTAGCTGCACCGGTTTCCGAGAGCTATGCGCGCGGCGTGCCCCTTATGCTCGAGGGCGAGCTGGGCGCGGGCCAGATCGAGATCGCCAAGCGCCTCTATCTGGACGGTCCTTTTGCCGATCAGCCCTTTGTTTCCGTCGCGCTCGATGAACTCACCGATCGCGGTTGGCGCCATGTGCTCAAAAGCTCCGAATCGCCGCTGTTCCAAACGGGGCTGACACTTTGCATTGAGGGCTGGAATGCGGTTGGTCCCCAGCGCCTTCGCGAGCTCGTTTCCACGATGGCCGACACCGCGTTGGCGACGCGCTGTCATGTGGTGCTGACGGCGAATGACATGCCGGGCGGCAGCGAAAGTGATCAAGCCGCCTTTGTGACCGAGCGCTTCGCCTGTGCGGTGAGCGTGGCGCCGGCAATCGCCGAGCAGGGAGCCGCGTCGACGAAGGTCGCGCGCTATTTGGAATATCTCGCTGATGCATTTGGGACGGCAGCGCCCACGCTGTCTGCCACGGCGACGAAGACGCTCGATGCTTACCGCTGGCCGCGCAATTATCTGCAGCTCCGCGAGGTCTCGGAACGACTGTATATATTGGTGGGGGCGGGCACGGTGGACCGCGCTGTGGCGGAGGAAGTGCTCGCCCAAGAGGACGTGATTAAGACCGCAACCTTTGGCGCCCCGACACTCGAAAGCGACCTGTATATTCTGCGACCGCTGGCCGATACCGAGCGAGATATCGCGCATTTGGTTGTAGACCATCTCCACGGTAACCGAACCCGTGCGGCGGAGGTGCTGGGCATAAGCCGTACAACGCTGTGGCGCTTGCTGAAGGACGATGACCGTTGAGCGAGGCGCCCGTGACCGCGCGCGACGCGTGTGCTACAGTCCAAAGCGTTATTGTTTCGATTTGGTTACGGCGTGCGAGGGCATATGGCTGAGACTTCAAAACCGAGCCGCAGAAGGCGGAGCGCCGCGCCGGTTAACCGACGCACGACATCGGTGACGTGGGGCAAACACGCCTCGGGGTTTGATGGCTCGTTCAAGCGCACTAAATACGGCTATCCTTCGGCAAGCGCCCGCTTGGCAATGCAGGCAGAGTCCTCGCTGTTGGGCCGCAAACGCGTGGTGGGCTCAAAGCTCAAGCACGACGGAACGCTTGGTTACATCAGCCGCGGGGCGGCTCGCCGCAGCGGGCTCAATCCTGCTGGTTGGCATCGTTATGTTCCGATCGTGGCCGCCGTTGCAGTGATCGTCATCGCGCTCGCTGCGCTCGGATATGCCGGCGGTGGCGCCAACTTGGACGCAATGTTTAAATCGCCCGAGCTCGCGCATGCAGGCACAGAAGTTGTCGAGGGCGCACAGACCCAGACGGGCGTTGCGCCCCAGCGCGGTATCGTTGCGGCGGCCTCCACCATCGCCGATGCGCAAAAGGACGAGGACGAACAAGGCGATGGCGCCGAAACGGCCCAGACGAACGAAACGACGACAACTCAAATATCAACATAGCTTGCCGGCAGAAGGGGACGTTCCTTTTCTGCCGGCAGTTTGGGACACTCCTGCGCTACTTGACGTACACCACGTTGTCGCGGCGGGGTTTGGGCTCGGGTAGCGTGTCCTCGGCATAGCCCAGAATGCAGTGACCGACACCGCGCAGGCTGCCGTCGGCGGGCAGGCCCCAGCTGGCCAGCAGCTCCAGGCCCTCGGGCGAGTCAAAGACCTCATGCGCGCGGTGAATCCAGCACGAATCGACACCCAGTGCATAGGCGGCGTTGAGCAAGTTGCCCATGGCGAGCGAGCCGTCTTCCAGATGTGTGGGCACGCTGCGGTCAACCAGCACCACCACAACGGTCTTGGCGCCATAGAAGGGGTCGCTGTTGCTGTCCATGACCTGGGCGTTGAGCTGTGAGAGACGCTCGACGGTCGCGGGGTCGGTGACGGCGACAAACGTCACCGGCTGGCGGCCCATGCCGCTCGGTGCATATTGGCCGGCTTCGATAATCCGTGCAAGCTTTTCGGCCTCGACGGGACGATTGCTGTATTTGCGGCAGCTGCGGCGGTGAATGAGTGCTTCGATAGTCTCCATGGTGTCTCCTTGCGGTGGCGTTGCAGATGCCCCGTTCGTACCCGTCGGGCTTAAACGATAGACGGTCAATTGCCCGGCCAAAAGGATAGATTCCAATTGGGAAAGTAGGTTTGCATAAAAGTACCTTCAGAATGTGACAAACAAATGGGATGGTTAAACGTTTTATCCCGTCTACCCTGCGCTTTTTTACCACTTGCCTAAATGACGAACGCATAACCTTTGATAAAGGTTTTACTAAAGGAGTACCAACGTTTATCAATGCGCCGTGGTGGCGCCGGGCCAGGAGGTAACATCATGTTCCAGGCTGGAGATGTCGTCGAGACCGATTTCGAAGGATTTCTGAAGCTGCTGCGTTCCAAGACGCGCGCTTTCGTGTCGATTAACGATCACGAGTACTACATCACGCACACCGATGGCTATTGGCGTGTTCAGGATTGCGAGGCCCTCAACGACAAGGGCCACTTTACTGACTGCTCCGAGCTGGTCAACACGGTCTGCGAGGTCGTCGAGCTGCCGTGGATTGCCGGCAAGAGCCTGCATGACAGCTTCTCGGGCGCTACGGTCTATGAGGCCGTCGCCGCTTAACAGGCAATAAAACTCGATTTTCACGTGACCGCTGGCGCCGCCCCCGCGCCGGCGGTCTTTTTCTGCCGATAGGCCATAAAAATGCACGCATTTGCGGAGAGCCTGTTGACGATAGTCAAAACTCGGACTAATCTAGAGACACATAATTGGTCAAAAATCGGACAATTGAATGGTGGGATAGATGAATAGTGCGGTTACGCTGGTCGACTTCGATCGGTTGCTCAATAGACTCGACCATATCTATTCGGAGTTCTCGCGCGCCTGCGGCCTTTCGGACTGCGCCTATTGGATGCTCGTCGACACCAGCACGGCGGGCGGCAGTATTGCCGTAAGCCGTCTGACAAGCGAATGGTTCTACAGCAAGCAGACCATCAACTCGGCAATTAAAACCTTGACGGCGCGGGGCTTCGCAACGTTGGAGTTTGCCGAAGGCAGCCGTAAGAACAAGGTTGTGAGCCTGACCGAAGAGGGCAGGCGATTTGCCGAGCGTTATGCGTTGCCGGCACTCAAGGCCGAACAGCGAGCCTTTGGCGCGCTTGAGCCATGTGAGCAGCGCGAGATTATGCGCTTGATCGGCAAATTCTCTCAGGTGCTCGGCGATGAGTGCGATGCCTTTAAGCAGCATATCGCTGCCGAGAACCAAGCCGAGAATCAAGGTGAGGGGGAGTCGTGCGACTGTTAATGAGGTTTCTAAAGCCATATCGAGGGCTTGTCGCAGTGACGCTGCTGGTGCTGCTGGTGGATAACGTCGGTACGCTGTTGGTTCCCACGATGCTGGCGAACATGGTCAACACCGGTATTACCACGGGCGATGTCGATTACATTTTACGCAACGGCCTATACATGTTTATCGCGACCAGCATGGCTAGCGGCGGCACGGTGCTGGGCTGCTATCTTTCGGCGCGCCTGGCCGCCAACGTGGCTTGCGATATCCGCAATGCCGTGTACGACAAATCGCTCGAGCTCGCGGCCAGCGATTTTGAGCGCTTTGGCACCGGATCGATGATCACGCGCTCGCTCAACGACATCAACGTGATTCAGCAGGCGATTCTGCAGACGATTCAGCTGGTGCTGCCCGTGCCGTTTTTGGCTGTGGCGGGCATCATCTTCGCCTGGTTTATCGATCCCGCCATGGGCACGCTTCTGGGCGTAGTCGTTGCGATTGTGCTGGTGGCGGCGGTCTTTACGGTTGCCAACGCGGCGCCGATTTTTATGCGCCTACAGGGCTTTATCGACCGCATGAACGTGGTGCTGCGCGAGAATATTGTGGGCGTGCGCGTCATCCGTGCGTTTAACAAGGAGCGCCATGAGGAACGGCGTCTGGACGAGGTGTTTAGCGAATACGCCGCCAACGCCATCAAAGTCAACCACCTGTTTGTGGGCCTCGACAGCTCAAGCTTCTTTTTGATGAACATCGCCGAGGTGGCGGTGCTGTGGGTGGGCGGCAACCGCGTAGGCGCCCACGCCATGCAGATTGCGAGTATCTCGGCGGTGCTGGAGTATGCAATTCTGATCCTGTTCTTTGTGATGATGGCCCAGATGGTGGTGCTGACGCTTCCGCGTGCTGCCGCGTGCCTGAACCGTGCGCAGCAGGTGTTGGAGATTGAGCCGAGCATCGTCGATGGCGAGCGCACGCTGGATGACGGGGCGCGCGAGCCCCAAGACGAAGCCGATGCGGTGGCCGTGTTCGACCACATGTCGTTTCGCTTTGACGATGCCGACGAGGACACCCTGTGCGACCTGAGCTTTGCCTGCCGTCGCGGTCAGACGACTGCGATCGTTGGCTCGACAGGCTCGGGCAAATCGACGGTGGCCAAGCTCTTGTTGCGCTTCCACGATGCCACCAAGGGCGCCATTCGCCTGGACGGCGTCGACCTGCGCGAGCTTTCGCAAGGTGAGATTCGCGGGCACATATCCTATGTGCCGCAGAAGGCGTGGCTGTTCTCGGGCACCGTGGCAAGCAATTTGCGCTTTGGCAACGAGGACGCGACCGAGGCGGACATGCTTCATGCGCTTGAGGTTGCCCAGAGCACCTTTGTGCTCGACCAACCGCAGGGGCTCGATACCCCGGTGGCGCAGGGCGGTACGAACTTTTCGGGCGGCCAGCGCCAGCGTTTGGCAATCGCCCGTGCGCTCATGAAGCATGCCGATCTATATATCTTCGATGACAGTTTTTCGGCCCTGGACTTTAAGACCGATGCCGCCCTGCGTCATGCGTTGCAAGACGAGACGCGTGACGCTGCGGTGCTCATCATCGCGCAGCGCATCTCGACGATCTTGCACGCCGACCAGATCGTCGTGCTCAAGGATGGCGAGGTTGTGGGTCTGGGCACGCATGGCGAGCTTATGGAAACCTGCGAGGTGTACCGCGCCATCGCGGAATCGCAGATGAAGGGAGGTGAGTAGCATGACCGAGGAGCTCAAGAAGCAGGGCGGCGTTGATGACGCCGCTGCCACGGGACTGGTCGAGGAAACGGCTGCCGCGTCGACCGAGCTGGATGACGCCGCCAAGGCTGCAGCCGAGCGCGAGGCTCGCCGCCAAGCGCTCTACGAGGAAAACGAACGTGCCGAGGACGAGCGCGCCCGCGCCGAGGCAGAGCGTATGCGCGATGTGGGCGACGAGGACGAGGACGAGAAACCCCGCGACACCTGGGCGACGGTGCGCCGCCTGTGGAGCGAGGCTGCCGGCGACCACTGGCGCTTCTATATCGTGTTCGCGAGCATTGTGTTCTATGCCATCTTTAACACCGCTGCGCCGGCATATAGCGCCCGCGTGATCGATGAGCTGTGGGGCCACATTCAGGTGGCGTTTGCCAACGGAACCACCTTCAACATCACTTGGGAGAACTGCGGCAAGACCATCTTCGTCTACTTTATGATTTGGACAGCCGCCGCCTCGTTCTACGCGCTCCAGAGCTTTTTGATGTCGAGCGTGGCCGAACGCCTCAATCTGCGCCTGCGCAACCGCATCGCGCAAAAGCTCAACCGTCTGCCGCTCGCCTATTTTGACGCGCATCGTCCCGGCGAGGTCGTCAGCCGCGCGACCAACGACCTGGACAAGATGTCCGAGAGCATGCAGCGCGGATTGCTGCAGCTGCTCGTGTCGATCGGCACGGTTGTTGGTGCTGTGAGCGTGATGTTCGTGTTCAGCGTGCAGCTTACGCTCGTCTTTCTGTTCTTTACGGCACTGTCGCTGCTGGTGACGAAGGTCGTCTCGCGCCGCACACACGATGTGACGGGCGAGCGCCAGGAGTGGGTGTCCAAGATTACGAGTGCGGTCGAGGAAGGCTATTCGGGCCGTCTGGTGATCCGCGCGTTTAACCGCGAACGTCAGAGCTCCGCTGAGGTGCACGAGGCTTCGAAGGAACTGGCTCGTGTGAGCACCAAGGCCGACTTTATGATCAATGCTGTCGGCCCCGCGGTGCGCTTTATCGGCCGTTTGGCGCAGATCGTTATTGCGCTTGTGGGCTGCAGCATGCTGGTTGCCGGTCACATGACCGTCGGCGTGTTCCAGGCGTTCTTCCAGTTTATCTACGAGGCGTCCGAGCCCATGACGCAGTTGTCGTTTACCTTCAACTCGCTGCAGAGCGCGCTGGCGAGTGCAGAGCGCGTGTTCGACCTGCTCGATGAGCCCGAGATGGAGGCCGATCCGCTGCCGGACAAGGCCGCCAAGCTGCCGGGTCGCGTGGAGGGCCGCGTCTCCTTTGAGCATGTGCGCTTTGGTTATTCGCCCGACAAGCCGCTTATGCGCGACGTGTCGTTTACCGCCGAGCCGGGCCAGAAGATTGCCGTGGTGGGAACCACGGGCGCAGGCAAGACGACGCTCATCAACCTGCTCATGCGCTTCTACGAGATTGACGGTGGCCGCATTACGCTCGACGGCGTGGATACGAGCCGCATGGATCGCGGCGAGCTACGTCAGCAGTTTGGCATGGTGCTGCAGGACGCCTGGCTGTTCGACGGAACGATTGCCGAGAATATCGCCTATGGCTGCCCGGAGGCGACGCGCGAGGAAATCGTTGCGGCCGCCCGTGCTGCGCAGGTCGACTTCTTTGTGCGCACCATGCCGCAGGGTTATGACACGCGGGTGGCCAACGATGCCGAGAGCATCAGCCAGGGCCAGCGTCAGCTGCTGACCATCGCACGCGTGCTGCTCAACAACCCGGCGATTCTCATCCTGGACGAGGCGACCTCAAGCGTGGATACGCGTACCGAGCTTGCCATCGGTCGTGCCATGGACGCGCTCATGCGCGGGCGTACGAGTTTTGTGATCGCGCACCGCCTGTCGACGATTGTGGATGCCGACCTGATCTTGGTCATGGATCACGGCAACATTATCGAGCAGGGCACGCATAAGGAGCTGCTGGCTGCCGAGGGTGCCTACGCCGACCTCTATCTGAGCCAGTTCGCATAATGTGACAAAGGGGCAGTCCCACATGTCACATCGAAAAGAAGGCGCGCTGGGGGATTGATTCCCTGGCGCGCCTTCTTACGTTGATGCCGATGTCGTTTTGTGCCGCTTGCGTTCCTAGCGTTCGTCCACGAGCTTTGCGACGAGGGCTTTGAGCTCGGCCACCTCTCGCTCGAGTTCTTTGACGCGGCGGGCGTTCTCGGTGATGCCTTGGCGGTTGAGGGCGCTCTGCTCGGCGGCATCGTCGGGCATGTACTCGCGATGCTGCTTGGCATCGAAGCTCTCCTCGAACACGCGGCAGCCGTTGCGCTTGATGATGCGTCCCGGCACGCCCACGACGGTGCAGTTGTCGGGCACGTCCTTGACGACAACCGAGTTGCCGCCGATCTTGACGTTGTTGCCGATGCGGATGTTGCCGAGCACCTTGGCGCCCGTGCCCACGGTGACGTTGTTGCCCAGGGTGGGGTGGCGCTTGCCGGTCTCGTTGCCGGTGCCGCCGAGCGTGACGCCCTGGTAGAGCACGCAGTTGTCGCCCACGATGGTGGTCTCGCCGATGACGACGCCCATGGCATGGTCGATAAAGAAATGCTTGCCGATCTGTGCCGCGGGATGAATCTCGACGCCGGTGATGTGGCGGGTGATTTGCGAGAGCACGCGGGCGAGCGAGCGATGACCGTGCTCCCAGAGCCAGTGCTCGGGCACGTGGTTCCACTTGGCGTGCAGGCCAGGATAGGAAAGGAAGATGACCAGACCGTTTTGTGCAGCGGGGTCTTGCGCCTGGACGGTCTTGATATCCTCGCGAATGGTATTGATAAAGCTCACCGGCCGCCCTCCCTTAGCGCCATGGCAATGCGATTCAATAAAGTATAGCGATTCGCTAGGGATTAGGAAGGACAATCTTGGCGGCATTGCGCGACAGGTGTCAGTTATGCAAACTTGCTGGTAATGGAGTCATGCTTTTGTGGGGTTGCGCACGAGGGGGCACCGCAACCGTATACTGGTCAACTTGGACGTATCCGCGCCCACAACTGAGAGGTTCTACTTCATGGGTTTCATCAATTTTATCGCCGAGCTGCTCAAAGACCCGCGCACCGCGATTGCCAGCTGGATCGCCGCCGGTCCGCTTATGGCCTACGGCTGCGTGTTCCTGATTATCTTCATTGAGACAGGCGTGGTGTTCTTCCCGTTCCTTCCTGGCGATTCACTGCTGTTTGCTTCGGGCTTCTTTGCCCACAACGGTGGTTTTAACATCGTGGCACTGCTGGTCGTCGCATGGGCTGCTGCCATCCTGGGTGACCAGTGCAACTTTATGATCGGTCACTTCTTTGGCAAAAAGATCATCGCTTCGGGCAAGGTCAAGGCCATGACGCCCGAGCGCATCAAAAAGTCCGAGGATTTCTTGGACAAGTGGGGTCACCTGGCTATTTTCCTGGGCCGCTTCTTCCCGTTTATTCGCACCTTTGTGCCCTTTATCGCGGGCATGGGCGGCATGCACTGGCGCAACTTTGTCATCTACAACGTACTGGGTGGTATTACCTGGTCAACGCTCTTTACACTGCTGGGCTACTTCTTTGGTGGCATTCCCTTTGTGCAGGAGCACTTTGAGTTGCTGATTGTTGGCATCGTTGCTGTGTCGATCATTCCGACTGTGGTCGGTCTGGTTAAGGCTAAGCTGGGCAAAAAGAGCGCGTAACTCGAGCCAGCGCGCAAACCGTGCAGTCAAGGCCCGTCACCGCTTGCGGTGGCGGGCCTCTTTGCTTCGGTCAAATGAAAATACTTTAGTTAGTTAAAGA
This sequence comes from uncultured Collinsella sp., assembly GCA_934675795.1. GTDB lineage: Bacteria > Actinomycetota > Coriobacteriia > Coriobacteriales > Coriobacteriaceae > Collinsella. Next base: position 5,088 of record CAKURW010000013.1, on the reverse strand, counting down.
AAAACGTTTTATCCGACGCGCGTGCGGAGTACAATCTCGTGCATGCGAATCGACGTGCCATCGGCTTTGATGCTGTTTGCGTGTCCCGTCCGGCTTTACGCTCCGGGCGTGCGACGTTGCGACGCGGCCGGCCTCGGTCCTTGCGTGCGGGTTCGCGAGTTTGCAACTGTGTATGTAAGGAGCGACATATGACTGTCGAGAAGAAGGATATCGATTGGGGTAGCCTCGGCTTTGGCTACATGAAGACCGATTACAGCTACGAGGCTCATTGGAAGGATGGCGAGTGGGACGAGGGCGGCCTGACCACCGACCACACCCTGCATGTCTCCGAGTGCGGCGGCATCTTCCATTACTGCCAGGAGGTCTTTGAGGGCCTGAAGGCCTACACCGCCGAGGACGGCAGCATCGTCTGCTTCCGTCCCGACATGAACGCCGAGCGCATGTATAACTCTGCCCAGCGCCTCGAGATGCCCCCGTTCCCCAAGGACAAGTTCGTTGAGGCCGTCAAGCAGGTCGTTTCTGCCAACGCCGCCTGGGTTCCGCCCTTCGGCTCCGGCGCGACCCTGTACGTGCGTCCGTTTATGATCGGTTCCGGTGACGTGATCGGCGTGGCTCCCGCTCCTGAGTACACGTTCCGCATCCTCGTGACCCCGGTCGGTCCGTACTTTAAGGGTGGCCTCGAGCCCGTCAAGCTGCGCGTTTCCGAGTACGACCGCGCCGCACCGCACGGCACTGGCAACATCAAGGCCGGCCTGAACTACGCCATGTCCCTTAAGCCCACGATGGAGGCCCATCGCGAGGGCTATGCCGAGAACCTGTATCTCGACTCCGAGTCCCGCACCTATGTCGAGGAGACCGGTGGCGCCAACGTCCTGTTCGTGAAAGAGGATGGCACGCTCGTCGTTCCGCAGTCGCACACCGACTCCATCCTGCCCTCTATCACCCGTCGTTCGCTCGTTCAGGTTGCTCAGGACCTGGGCATGACCGTTGACCAGCGTCCCGTCGAGTGGGCCGAGGTCAAGGCCGGTACCTTTGTGGAGTGCGGCCTGTGCGGCACCGCTGCCGTCATCTCTCCGGTTGGCGAGATTGACAACAAGGTTTACGGCGCCGACGAGACCGTGACCTTCCCGGCTGGCTACACCGAGATCGGCCCTGTGATGAAGAAGCTTCGCGAGACCCTGACTGGTATCCAGTCTGGTGCTGTCGAGGATAAGCACAACTGGGTTTACACCGTCGCGTAAGCTGTCTTACCTATCCGGGCAGAGAGCAAGTTCCCTCCCGGCGCGTCCTCGGACATGCAAGAAGCCCTCGCTGCGCACTTCGTGCGGCGAGGGCTTCTTGCGTCCTGCGGAGTGCGCCGGGAGGGAACTTGCTCTCTGCCCTGCGGGTTCGGCGATGTCACAACGGGCAATGATTAATCTGAAAAAAAGATGGTGCGCGGTCTATTGGCCGCGCGTTGTGCGTGGATAAGAAAAGGGCCCAAGGTTTGTGCCTTGGACCCTAAAGGGTTGATGAACTGGCTTAAGACTCGGCCGTGATTGTTAGAACTTGACGGTCGGGGCCTGGCGGGCTGCTTCGGCGGCCTCGAAGCCCTGGCGCTCCTTAAACTGGAAGATGCCGGCAAAGATGACAGCCGGGAACGTCTGAATGGCGTTGTTGTAGCTGAGCACACAATCGTTGTAGCTCTGGCGTGCATAGCTAATCTTGTTCTCGGTATCCTCGAGCGATGCCTGCAGCTGCGTAAAGTTGGTGTTTGCCTTAAGATCGGGATAGGCCTCGGCTACGGCGAAGAGCTGACGCAGCGCACCGGTCAGCACGTTGTCGGCTTCCATCTTGGCCTCGGGCGTGGTGGCCTTGACGGCGGTGTTACGCGCGCTGATCACGGCGGAGAGCGTCTCCTGCTCGTGCTTGGCGTAGCCCTTGACGGTCTCGACCAGGTTGGGGATCAGGTCGTTGCGGCGCTGCAGCTGCGTATCGATGTTCTGCCAGGCGTTATCGATGCGGTTACGCTTGGTGACCATGTTGTTGTAGATGCCGGCGATGGCGCAGACAATCACAATGACAACAACGATGCCGATGATGACGGTAATCATGATGTCTCCGTTTCGAATGGCCGCGGCGGCATGCGCCAGCTGCCGTTGGTATAACGCTACTAGTATACCCGCAACGTTTTGCCGTGCCGAACTTTCCGGCAAGCGTTATGTTTTCGGCGGGGTCGGTACCGGGGCAAAGCGCGCGAGGTACAGGTGTAAGATATGCGACAGATTGACGAGTGTTGTCTTTGCCCTGAGGATGGCGATACCAGTGGACCTTCGCATTAAGAAAACCTACCGCGCCCTGTTCGATGCCTTTACCGAGCTTCTCGAGGAGCATCGTTTTGAGGACCTGACGGTTGCCATGCTGTGCGACCGCGCCATGATTCGCCGCACGACGTTCTACAAGCACTTTCGCGACAAGAACGATTACTTTGCCTTTTATATCGATGAGCTCATGTTGGGCTTGCCGCAAAAACAGCCCGATGAGGCCGGCGCGGTATCTGCCGAGGACGTGCGCGCGCTTCGGCACGCGATTTTGGACGATGCCATGGATTTGATTCTGACGCACGAGCGGCTCATGGATAACATTTTGGCAAGCAGCATGTCGGGCATGTTGACCAACGTTATTTGCGACCGCATTGCCCGCTCCATCCGCGAGCGTGTGATGAACGTGCTTGCCGAGGATGCTCTGGCCCCCGTGTCACTTGAGACGACGTCTGAGTTTGTCGCCGGCGGTATTATTCGACTTTTCACGATATGGTGGGAATCGGGCCACGATCTTGAGCGTCGACCTGAGATAGCCGACGTGGTCGATGCACTGTTTGAGCGGACCATGACACCGGTGCATCACTAGGAGTGGCGGAGAGAGGGGGATTCGAACCCCCGGAACGCTCTCGCGCTCAACGGTTTTCAAGACCGCCGCATTCAACCGCTCTGCCATCTCTCCGTGAGTCGTAATGATAGCATCGTTTTGAATTTGCAACAGGGAAGGCGAACGATGACGATCACCGAAATCGACGAGAAGTTCATGCGCGAGGCGCTGGCCGAGGCGCGAGCCGCCGCGGCGGTGGGCGAGGTGCCCATCGGAGCCGTAGTGGTGCGCGCGGGCGAGATTGTCACGCGGGCGCACAATCGGCGCGAGCTCGACCAGGATCCTTCGGCTCATGCAGAGTTCGCGGCCCTGTGCGCTGCCGCTCGGTCGCTCGGTCGCTGGCGCCTTTCCGATTGCACGGTCTACGTGACGCTCGAGCCATGCTGCATGTGTGCGGGGCTTATGGTTAACGCGCGCGTGGGGCGCTGCGTGTATGGCGCGGCTGATGCCAAGGCGGGCGCGCTGGGTTCGCTGTATGACCTCAATGCCGATTCGCGCCTGAACCATCGGTTTAATGTGACCGCCGGCGTGCTGGCAGACGAGTGCCGCGATGTGTTGAGCGGCTATTTTGCCGGTTTGCGTGGTGCGGATGGCGGCGTTTGCGGCTGCGGGTCCGATCTTGAGGCGCATACTGCTCATGCCGCGGCGCTGGCTGATGCCGACGGGGTTGCTGGTGCGGCGGTCGACTTTGGCCCCGTGCAGCGCCGACCGCGTCGCGTGCTGCTGGCGATCGACTCCTTTAAGGGCAGCGTGTCGAGCGCGCAGGCAGAGTCGGCGGTTGCCGAGGGCGTGCGTCGCGTGTGGCCCGATGCCGAGGCGAGCGCGCTGCCGTTGGCGGATGGTGGCGAGGGAACGCTCGACGCCGTTACCGCGTGCGGCGGCGAGCTTGTGACCTGCGAGGTTGCAGGGCCCTTTGGCGAGCGTGTGCCTGCCCGGATGCTGGTTGATGTCGAGCATGAGTCCGCGGTCATCGAGATGGCCGAGGCGGCCGGCATTGGGTACTCGCCTTGCACGGAGTCGTCGGCGCTGGCTGCTACAACCTATGGCGTGGGCGGGCTGATGCTCCGTGCGGTTCGTGCCGGGGCAAAGACTATCTATATTGGCTTGGGCGGCAGCGCCACCAACGATGGTGGCGCCGGTATGCTGCAGGCGCTGGGCGCGCGCCTTGTCGATGAGCACGGCCGCGATATCGCTCCCGGTCTCGCAGGTCTCGAACACGTGGTGAGTATCGATTTGGCGCCAGCGCTTCGGGCGCTGAACGGCGCGCGTGTCGTGGTGCTTTCCGATGTCGAGAATCCGCTTGTGGGACGCCGAGGCGCCCTAGCGGTGTTCGGTGGGCAGAAAGGCCTGCCGACAGATGACGCCGAGGCGCTTCACAGGTGCGACAGCTGGATGGTCGGCTACGGCCGCCTGCTCGATACGGCAATTGCTAGGGCGCGGGCTCAGGGGTTGCTGCGCACGCCCAAGGGCGCACGGACATTTGGCTCGGTGCTCGGCGTGCCCGGTGCCGGTGCCGCCGGCGGCCTGGGTGCCGCGCTGCTGGCGCTCGGCGCGGAGCTGCGTTCGGGCGTGGAGACGGTGCTCGATCTGATTGGGTTTGACGAGCGCGTGCGCGATGTCGACCTGGTCATAACGGGCGAGGGCAATATGGACGAGCAATCCGCCGCCGGTAAGGCGCCGGTGGGTGTGGCCCGCCGCGCCAAGCGATATGGCAAGCCGGTGGCCGCCGTCGTGGGCGGTCGTGCCGACAACCTGGATGCGGTGTACGAGCAGAGTATCGACTTGGTTTTGCCGATTTGCCGCAAGCCCATGGATCTGGAGCAGGCACTCGATCCGCAAGAAGCCACAACCAACCTCATCTGCGCCGGCGAGGCAACTGCCCAAGCCTACGACCTCGCCCGCCTCTAAAACCCATCCCCCAATAACTTGCGGTGAAATACGGAGTGTTTTTGCCTTTAAGGTGCCAATTCAGTCCGTATTCCACCGCAACTTCGTGAATTGCCATCCGAGGCTGGTCGACATGGGTCTCGAGTCGGACCGTTTGCCACGAAACACGGCTATCTACTACGTTTAACCGGTCATCCTCGACCATCCCGGAATTTGTGAAATTAAAACCGACGCTCCTATAAGTTGTCAAGAGGCAGTTTGCGGGAGCGCTCTCTCCAATTCGCACAGGAGCTC
>CAKURW010000012.1 GCA_934675795.1 uncultured Collinsella sp. | reverse complement strand
TTTCTCGGCGATGATGAGCTTCAAAAGAGGCTCCTATCTCGTATCTCTGCGGCTACGCCCGCCCGTATGGCGGCCGACTTACGCCCTTGCTTGCTCAATCTGCCCGATGAGCCAATCGCACCAGGCATCCATGCCCTCGCCCTTGCGCGCGCTCACGGCAAACCGCGACGCCTGCGGATTGAGGTCATCGAGTGTCTTAGTATACCTATCCATGTCAAAATCGAAAGCCGGAGCCACGTCGACCTTGTTGAGCAGCTGCGCGCCGGCGTGTTGGAAGATGCCCGGGTACTTGATGGGCTTGTCGTCGCCCTCGGGCACCGAGAGAATCATGATGGACAGGTTCTCGCCCAGGTCAAAGTCGACCGGGCAGACCAGGTTACCCACATTTTCGATAAAGATGACGTCGATGTTCTCCAGACCCACAGCCTGGTCGAAGGCATCGACGGCCTCCATGATCATGTTGCCCTCGAGGTGGCACAGGCCGCCCGTGTTGATCTGGATGGCGGGCATGCCGGCTTCCTTCATGGTGATGGCGTCGACATCCGAGGCGATATCGCCCTCGATGACAGCACAGCGCAGGCCGGCTTTGTCACGCAGGCGCTCGTTGGTGCCCAGAATCGTGGTGGTCTTACCCGAGCCGGGGCTCGACAGCACGTTGATCACGTAGGTGTTCGTCTGCTCAAATCGCTGACGCAGCTGATCTGCCAGGCGCTCGTTGCGCGACAGAATCGGCGATGCAATATCAATCGTTTTCTCGGCCATACTTAGCGCTCCTTACTTTGGCCCCTTTATACCCCATCACCAGATGGCTAGCGGGCTAATCGTCGGGGGTTTCGATTTCGATACTTGCGATATCGAGCTCGCGGCCGTGCAGTAGGCGCACGTTGGCACCACCACACTGGGGACAGCGACAGTGGAAGCGATCGTGGTCGAAAACCTCACCGCAGTCCAGACACTCGCTTTGTGGATGGACCTCCTCCACGGCAAGCTCGCAGCCTCGCGTGAGCGGGTCCTCGTCGCGAAATGTCTCCCACGCAAAGTCGAGCGCCTCGCGCACGACCTCGGTCATATCCCCGATACGCAGCGTTACCAAAACGGCGCGCGAGGCCCCCGCCCCACGCGCCGCGCGAATCACTGTATCGAGTATGCCGTTGACAATGCCAACCTCGTGCATACCGATTTACTCCTCGTCGTCCTCGTCGTCCGAGAACAGGTCCAGACGGCTCACGAACAGGCCCTCCTTGCCCTCGCGCGCGGTAATGACCACGCGAGCGATGGCGAGCGAAATCTCGTAGAGCGAGAGCAGGGCGCCATACATGAGACCCAGCGTAACGGGCGAGCCGTCGGGCGTAATCACAGCCGAACCCACGAGCAGGCCTACGTACACGTAGCGCCAGGCGCTGCGGAAGGCCGCATAGGACACGATGTGGAAAACGGACAGGTAGAAGATGATGAGCGGCAGCTCAAACGCCACACCAAAGCCGATCATAAAGAGCAGCTCCATGTTGACGTAGTTCTCCAGATCGGGCAGCGCCGTAGCGACAGCCGAGGTCTCGCCGATGAGCCACTCAAAGCCCGCCGGGATGATGATGAAGTAGCAGAAGATGGCACCCAGGAAGAACAGCACCGTCGAGGCGAGCACCGTGGGCACAACCCACTTGCGCTCGTTGGGGCGCAGTGCCGGCAGGAAAAATGCCAGAATCTGCCAGATGATCATGGGCGTGCACATGACCACGGCCATCTTGATGGCAAGCGAGAAGCGCAGGCCAAAGCCGCCGAGCGTGGTGGTGATGTAAAACTTACCGTCCGGCACAAAGGAGCGGATGGGGTCTTCCAAGATGTCGAGCACCACGGGTGTGGCGAAATACAGCACGATAGCGGCGGCAAACACCGACACGACCACGATGGTCAGGCGGCGACGAAGCTCTCCCAGGTGATCGAAGAGCGGCATACGCGCAGGTCCGATAGGCATTACTCATCGCCTCCCTTCGGGGCGTCGGCGGCAGCAGCGTCGTCCTCGGCCTCGAGCTCGCGAGCGAGCTGGTCGACGACGGCCTTGCGCTTGCGGGGACGGCGGGCGTAGAGGTCAGCCGTCGTGGGCTCTGCCGGCTCGGGCTCGGGCTCCGGCTCTGCAGTGGAAGCGGACTCGGCGGCGGCATCGGCGGACCCGGCGGCGGCGCCCTCGGTCGCAGGCTCCTCGGCAGCATTCTCGCCCTCAGCAGCACCCTCGTTCGCGGCCTTCTCGGCAGCAAGACGAGCGCGACGCTCGGCAAAGGTCTCCTTCTTGGCGGGCGCTGCCGTCTCGGCGGCATCCTCGTCCGCATCGGAATCGTCGTCGGTCGCAGCGGCCTTCTTGGGCTTGACCGGGGCCGACGCGGCCTCGCTCACCGGATCGATAATCTCGGACTGAACAACAGCCGTCATCTTTTCCTGCGTCTCGCGGAACTGACGGATGGCACGGCCGATCGTGCGGCCCATCTGCGGGAGCTTATCCGGGCCAAACAGCAAAAAGCCGAAGACCACGATGATCGCGAGCTCACCCTCTCCAATACCAAACACACATACCTCCAAGGCTCGATGTGAGTCGAGCCCGCACCGCGCCATTCGGCCGGAACTCGTCTATTCATTCGGTCAAGTATAGCGCCCGGACGCCAAAACGTCCGAGCGCATCACAAACATATGCCAAACGGCACGCCCTTTTGGGGGCAAAGATTATGCAGCGGTGATCGAAATCTCCTGGTCGACACCCAACAGCTGAACCACGCGCATCACCGGGGGCTGCACATTGGTGCAGCTAAAGCGCTTGCCGTGGTCAACCGCGTGGTGCGCGGCGCCCACGAGCACGCCAATGCCCGTCGAATCGATGTAGCTCACCTGGGCAAAATCGAGCTCCACGGCCTCAGTGGGCTGCTCGAGCGCCAGGTCGATGGCATTGCGCAGGCTATCGGCGTTAGAGATATCGATCTCACCGGTCACCTTAATGGTGTAGAGCTCTGGCGTGGGGTTGGTGGAAATACCCAAATCCATGTATACGCTCCTTTACGTATCGAAAGTGCGGATAGTACGGGAAGCCGCGCGTTAGGCGCGCTCGGCACGCGCAAGCTCGGCAGCGACAAGCTTAACGGCCAGCACCAGCACATCGAGCGCGGCCTCCAGGTCCTCGACCGTGGGATAGCTCGGCGCGATGCGGATGTTGGTGTCGCGCGGGTCCTTGCCATAGGGCCAGGTAGCACCGGCCGGTGTGAGCTTGACGCCCAGGTCGGCGCAAAGCGCAGCGACCTTTTGGGCCGAGCCCTCGGGACCATCGAAGCTTACAAAGTAGCCGCCGCGGGGATGCGTCCAAGTGGCGCAACCCGTATCGCCCAGGCCCTCGGTGAGCTTGCGCTCGACGGCCTCAAAGCGCGGGCGCAGGAACTCGGCATGCTTTTTCATGTGTTCCTTGACCACCTCGATGGTGGGAAGGAAACGCACGTGGCGCAGCTGGTTGAGCTTATCGGCGCTGATAAGGCCAGCCTTCAGGCGCTTGGAGAACTCCGCGATAACCGCGGGGCTCGCACCGATAAAGCCGATGCCGGCGCCCGGGAAGGTGATCTTGGACGTCGAGGCAAAGGCCACCACGCGATCCTCGGTGCCCGCCGCGCGAGCGAGGTCAAAGATGTTGGCGAGTTCGTCGGTCTCGTCGTACAGGTCATGCACGCAGTAGGCGTTGTCCCAGAAGATGCGGAAATCGGGCGCGGCCGTGGGCATCTCGACCAGGCGACGCACGGTGTCCTCGCTAAAGGTGATGCCCGTGGGGTTGGAATACTTGGGCACGCACCAGATACCCTTGATGGAATCGTCGGCGGCAACGAGGCGCTCGATCTCGTCCATGTCGGGGCCGTTGTCGGTCATCGCGACGGGGACGTTCTCGATGCCCAAGTCGGCGGTGATGCCAAAGTGGCGATCGTAGCCGGGAACAGGGCACAGGAACTTGACCTTCTTGCCATCATGCGCAGCCTCGTAGGCATCCCAGGGCTCGCTGCCGCACGAGCCACAGCGCCAGAACATGCCGGCGATGTCATGCTCGATCAAAAGGCTCGACGAGCCCAGCACGAGCGTCTGCTCGGCAGGGCAACCCAGGAACTCCCCCGCCAGCTTGCGTGCCGAGGGAATGCCCTCGAAGCAGCCGTAGTTGGAGCAGTCGACGTTGCCGTCGTGCAGATCGGCATCGGCATTGAGGATATCGAGCATGGGTCGAGAGATGTCCACCTGGGAGGGCGACGGCTTGCCGCGGGCCATATCGAGCGCCAGGCCCTTGGCCTTGACCTCGGCGACCTCGGCTTTGAGCGCCTCGATGGCGGCATCGAGTTCGGTGGTTTCCATCTTCTGGTAGATCGTCTGCATGGGTGCGACCTTTCGCGAAGCGGTACGTTGCAGTTCGTCTAAGTATAGACCGCCACCGCCGCAACGGTATGAAGCCGTGATAGATTAAGTTCATCGCAATGAATTACGAATCGCCGCGCATGGCGGCGTGGGGCGCCCAAGGAGGCACTATGGAGTACGGATCGTTTAGGGCCGAGGAATTCGGCGACCTGCAGCGCCTGGTCGACGGGCTGTTTTACGACCGCCATGCCATCGACCGCCTGGACCTGATCGTACAGGCCGAGATCTTGGACCTGGCGCCCGACCTCATGGAGATCGTGAACCTTTTGCCGCCCGGCTATTACGACCGCCAGTCACTTTGCGACCAGCTCAACTCCGCCTTGGCCGCCCACGGCTGGGGCGCCGTCTACGGCACCGTAGAATAAACCTAGTCGTTTAAGAACGTCCCCAATGACTACCCAATGACTAAAACGCCGCCTGTGATGGTATGCACAGGCGGCGTTTTCAAACTTGTTTATGCCCTTACTCGTCCTTGGGCGCGGGGTGCTTGCAGACCACGCTCATGTAGATCATACCGAGCACGGCTGCGGTGACCGAACCGGCAAGAATGGCGGCCTTTGCGGCCAGGACCTCAAACTGGGCCGTCGGGAAGGCGAGGCCGCTGATGAGGATCGACATGGTAAAGCCGATGCCGCCCAGAATGCCCACACCGGCAATCATATGCCAGTTGACGTTGTGCGGCAGCTCGCAAGCCTTAAGCTTGACTAGGGCAAACGTCATGCCAAAGATGCCGATCGGCTTGCCCAGCAGCATGCCAAAGTACACGCCGAGCGTCACCGGGTCGGTGAGCAGCGTGCTCATGTCCACGCCCACCAGGCGAACCTGTGCGTTCACGAACGCAAAGATCGGCAGGATCACAAAGTTGACCGGCGTGGAGATCAGACGCTCCATGCGGATGAGCGGCGGGGTCACGCGGTGCATGACGCGCTCGACCTTGGTGGTCGAGACGGTAAAGTCATGCTGGCCCAAGATGTGCGCCTCATCGTCGTAGCGGTCATCGAGCAACGGCAGGCACTCGCCCAGCCAATCGGTAAGGCTATCGAGCTTAACGCCGCACTTGGCCGGAATGGTGAAGGCCAGGATGACGCCGGCAAGCGTAGCGTGCACGCCGCTCTTGAACATGCAGAACCACAGCAGCAGGCCCAGCACCGAGTACGGGGCAAGGCGGTAATGCTGCGTCTTGTTGAGCCACACGAGCGCGCAGGTCACAAGCGCGGCGGCGCCCAACCAAAACGGATTGGGGCTCTGACCGTAGAAGATGGCGATGGCGGCGATGGAGATGAGGTCGTCGGCGATGGCGAGCGTCGAGAAGAACACGCGCACGCCGTTGGGAACGCGATTGCCCAAAAGCGATAGCACGCCCAGCGCAAAGGCAATATCGGTTGCCATGGGGATGGCCCAACCGTTGCGGGCGCCGGCATGGTTGAAGATCAGGTAGATACAGGCGGGAACGACGACGCCGCCCACGGCCGCCAGCATGGGAAGCATGGCCTGACGCGGATTCTTGAGCTCGCCGACCGTCATCTCGTACTTAAGCTCAATGCCCACCAACAAAAAGAAGATCGCCATGAGGAAGTCGTTGACGAAAAGCTCAACGGTGAGACCAGCCGTAAGGTTGCCCAGACCCACATACAGCGGGGTCTCCAAAAAGTGATGGATGGCCTCGTAGACATCGGTATTGGCGCAAATGACGGCGGCGATGGCGGCGAAGACCATGACGGCGGCGGAAATCGTGCCGTTCTCGGCGATACGCTCCCAAATGTCGTGACGTTCAAAGCGCTTGCGCTCACGAACGTTGAACAGCTGCTCGAGTGCTGCCATGGGCGGCTCCTTTCACGGGAAAGCTCCCGTCTTAAAAAAGCACGGCCCGCCCAAGTGGCGGCGCCGCGCTCTAACGTATTACGCTTGCATCTAGCCTACCCTGCACGACAAGCACGCAGGCGTGGCCGAAAAGCGGAACCACAGGTTGAACATTATTTGCTCAACGGCACGGACACGCCTGTCCAAGAGACGACGCGGCGCCGTGCACAAAAAACGACCGGAGCGCGGGGCGTCCGCGATCCGGTCGTGGCGTTTGGTCAACTAAACCTAGCAGGCGGCCATGATGGGGGCAGCGACCTGCTTCTTACGGGAGAGGACGCCCGGCATCCAGACGCCGTCGTGCTCGTCGGCAATGCCCAGGCCCTTCTGAGCAGCCTCGGTCTCGCCCTCGAGCAGGACCTGCGAGCCCTCCTCCATGATGTCGGTGATGCACAGGACAATGCCGTCGGCACCCTTCTCGGCGGCGTAGGCGCGCATGGCCTCGCGAATCTCGTCGATCATGCCGAGTGCGCGGGTCTTGTCGACAGTCTCGTACTGGCCGATGAGCAGCTTCTTGCCGGCGGGCTCGAACATCTTGATGTCGTTGCCGACCATCTCGGCAGCGGTGAAGGAGCCGGACGGGCGGGTAAGGAAGACCTCCATGCCAAACTTGACCGGGTCGACGCCCACCTGCTCGCCGAGCTTGGCGGCGACGGCGCGGTCGACATCGGTGGTGGTGGGGCTCTTGAGCATGAGCGTGTCGGTCATCATGGCCGAGAGCAGCAGCTTGGCCTGGACGTCGGAAAGCTCAACGCCGAGCACGCCGGCGAGCTTGGTGACGATGGTGCAGCTGGAGCCCCAGGGCAGGCAGATGTAGTGCAGCGGGCCGGCGGTCTCGAAGTCGCCGATGCGGTGATGATCGACAACGCCAAAGACCGTGGCGTCCTTAAGGCCAGCGACGGACTGGGCAGACTCGTTGTGGTCGGTGAGGACGACGAGCTGACCGGCCTCGACGGACTCGATCACGCGGGGCTCGGCGATGCCGGCGTCGGCGAGCAGCTTGGCGGACTCGGCCGGAAGCTGACCAAGGGCGCAGGCCTCGTAGGTGTTGCCGGCATACTCAACCTGGTTGAGCAGCTGGGACAGGACGACGGCGCTCATGATGGCGTCGTTATCGGGGTTCTGGTGACCAAAGACAAGAACGTTTGCCATGGATATCCTCCACTTGATATGTGTACTTGGACGTAGCTATGGTAGCACGCTGGCGCCGAGCCTTCGCAGACGGAAGGGGCACGGCATATTTTGGGGCAGGCATGGGGGCCAAGTCTGTCCCTTTTGCACCGTGTTGGTGCAAAGCAACTTGACCCCCTTGCAGCAGCTATTTAACGGCGGCGCGCAGGGCTACGTAGGCGGCGCCGATGATGCCGGCGTCGTTGCCGAGCGAAGCGACCTTGATGGGCGTCTCGCGCGAGGCGGAAAGCGCGTAGCGCTGGAAGTGCTCGCGGACCTTGTCGAGGTAGACATCGGCCGAAGCGGACGCGCCGCCACCGATCAGGAACATCTCGGGGTCAACCACGTTAGCAATAAGCGCCAGGGCACGGCCGAGATAGTCGGCCATGGTATCGGCAGCTGCCAGCGCGAGCTTGTCACCCTCGCGGCAGGCCTGGAACACGTCCTTGGAATCAGAAGGCCCGGTGAGCTCGATGGGCTCGACGCCCGCCTTCTTGCACTCAGCAAGGTAGTTGCTCACCACGCCAGTGGCGCTGGAATACTGCTCCAGATGGCCATGGCCGCCACAGCCGCAGGTGCGCTCCTCAGCCGGGTTCAGGCACATGTGGCCAATCTCACCGCCAGCACCCACAACGCCCGATACCACGTCGCCGTTGACGATTACGCCGCCGCCCACGCCGGTACCGATGGTGACCATCACGACGTTCTGCACGCCCTTGGCAGAACCGAGCCAGGCCTCGCCCATGGCAGCGGCGTTGGCATCGTTCTCGTACTTAACGACCGCGTCGGGGCAGTGCTTTTGAATGGCGATCCTCAGCTCGGGCAGGTTAATGGCAATGTTGGCCTTGACCTTGGCATCGCCCGATGCCGGGATGGGGCACGGAACGGCCAGGCCAATGCCCGCCACAAAGGCACGCGGAATCTGGGCTTTGGCGACCACCTGGTCGATAGCCTCGGTCACCGCGGCAAAGCCCGCAGCGTCAACGATGGGAGGCGTGGGCACGCTGGCCTTGGCAAACAGGTTGCCTTCCTCGTCGAACAGGCCCTCCTTAACCGAGGTGCCGCCGACGTCGATGCCGATGTAATACTGCTTAGGTTCCATGGGAGCCCACCTTTCTCGTTTAAACATTGCCTGTATGGTACCGCTCCCAAGGCAAAAACCTACCAAAAAGGGACAGGTTTGTTTTGGCAGGCTTTATCTGGGGAAACGCGAATGGTCGCTTAATAGGTCGCGCAAGACCTTCCCCAAATATAAAGGCGCCGGGAGGCGGAGACTCCCGGCGCCCGTCAAAGGGACTGTGTTGTCTGTTGGACCGCACGGCCCATCGCGGCGATAACGCCGACTAGGCCTGAAGTACCTGCAGCTGCTTGTGAATCTCGATGAGCTCCGTCGCCATGACGCGCATGGTCTCGGTACCGGCCATCTGGTCCTCGGCATGCAGCAGAATCAACGGGGCCTCGCCGTTACGCTCGCCGTTGGCCTCCTTCTTCAGAAGCCCCATGTGAACATCGTGGCCACCGTTATAGGCCTCGTCGCCCTGCTTGATAAGCTCCTCGGCGGCGTCAAAATCGCCCTCCTTGGCCTTTTGCACGGCATTGATGTACATGCTCTTGGCGGTACCGACGTAGCTGATGATCTCGAAGCAGGTCATCTGCAGTTCGTTCATATCCTCCATGCGGAGCACCTAGCCCATCACGCTGACGCAGTGGTCGATGATGCCGGCAGCGTTCATGCGGCCGTAGTCGACCATGTTGATGACCTCGACCGGAAAACGACCGGCGGCCTCCTTCTCAAAATCGCCCTTGGTGTAGCCGATCTGCGGACCAAGCAGCAACATGTCGCACTCGTCCAGGTGATCGTGGGCCTCGTTCATGGGACGAGCCTCGACCTCAATATCCAGACCACGGTTTGCAACCTCGGCCTGCATCTTCTGGACCAGCAGGCTCGTGGACATGCCGGCATTGCAGCAGAGCATGATCTTCTTCATGGTTTCCTCCTTATAACTGCGCGGCGCGCAGACGACAACTGGTTGTATTCCTTGCGGCTATTGTGCCCGCTCCCCTGTATCTTTACGCAAGGGAGAGAGCCGCGGGCACCGGCACCGCGTACCGGCGCCCGCAAAGGTGAAAGGGACGAACGTTAGGCGTTCTACTCGGCGAGAGCCTCCTGCTTGGCGATTGCCTTCTCGGAAATCTTCATAAAGGGCAGGTAGACGGCCATGCCAATGACAATCTCGAGAGCCTGCCACACGCCGGCGCGCCAGTCAAAGCCCGTAGCGAGCAGGGCATTGATGACGGGAGGCATGGTCCAGGGCACCTGGGCGATGCAGGGGCTGATGATGCCTGCGCAGGTAAGGCCATAGGTGATGCCGATGAACAGATCGGGAAGAAGGACGAACGGGATCATGAGCGGCAGGTTGTACACGATGGGGTAACCGTAGATAACCGGCTCGTTGATGTTGAACAGACCAGGCAGGATAGCCATCTTGGAAACGGTCTCGGAAGCCTTGTTCTTGGAGAACAGGAGCGTGTCGAGCAGAAGCATGAGGGTGCAGCCCGAGCCGCCGATGAGGGCGAAGCTGTTAACGATCTGCATGTTCATGTAGTGATCGGGCTGGATGGTGCCACCGGCGGCAAAGGTAGCCATGTTGTCGACGATGAGCATGGTCAGGATCGGCTCGACGGTAGCGCCAGAGATGGTGGACTGGTGAATACCGACGCAGAACAGCAGGTTAGCAAGGGTGTAGATGAGGATAACAGCCCACGGACCGGCGTTCATGATGCTCTTGAGCGGGTTGGAGATGCACGTGGAGATGATGGTGCACAGATCGGTGCCGGCGCACACGGCGAGCAGGGCTGCGGCAAGAGCGAAGATCGCGAGGTTGAGCAGCATCGGGATCATGACGTTGAAGGAGTTGGAGACCGCGGGAGGCACGCCCTCGCCCAGCTTAACCTTGAGCTTCTCGACGCCAGAAATCTTGATGAAGAGCGAGACGGAAAGCAGGGCGATGATAATAGCCGAGAACAGACCGTTGGTGCCGGTGTTGGCAGTCGAAAGGGCGCCCGTGACCTCGGCGGAGGTGATCTTGTCGGTGAGCAGCGGGCTCGTGGCGGCAAGCGAGGCGGTGATCTGCTGCGGCATCATGATGACGAAAGCAGAGATAGCGACGACCACGCAAGCGAGCGGGTTATCGAAACGCTTGTTCTTAGCGAGGCTGTAGCCAATCAATCCGGCCAAGATAATGGCAGAGACGTTGAGGGTGCCCAGCGTAATTGCCGAACCCCACGTCTGAAGGTTGGCAAGGCCCGCCGCATCGAGCGGGAACAGAGGGAACACGACGTTGTTAATAAGAACCGCGATACCCGCAAGGATATAGAGCGGCGTGATGGTCGCGAAGGCGTCACGCAGGGAACGCAGGTGAACCTGGTTTCCCACCTTCGCAGAGACCTCGGCAAACTTGTCGAGGAAGCTCTTTCCGTTGTCACTGGCCATGATTGCTCCTAACTTTCAAATCCGGCCTTTTCCTATGCGCACGGTGGTCTGTCGCCCTCTGTCACCAGATGTGCCATGTGTTGCGCGCAGCGGCGCGCGGTCTGGGCGTTCGCCCGTTCGCTAATCAACCACGTGAGTCGTGGCGACCTGCTTGAGCCAAGCTGCCGACTTCTTAAGGCGGCGCTTGTAGCCGTCCATAAGGTCGACCTCGACAAAACCGTAACGGTTCTTAAAGGCATTCGCCCAAGACCAGTTATCGATGACGGCCCAATAATGGTATCCACGGCACTTGGCGCCCTCGGCAATTGCCTTGGCAACCCACTCCAGGTGCTGGCGTACAAAGTCGACGCGGTAGTCATCCTGGATGGTTCCTTCGGCGTCTCGGTTCTTGTATTCGTCCATGATGCCGATGCCGTTCTCGGAAACGAACCACTCAAGATCGGGGTAGTTCTTAGCGCAGTCCATGCCAAAGTCGTAGAGGCCCTGCGGGTAGATCTCCCAGCCGCGGCTCTCGTTCATAACGGCGTCGGGCCACACGTACTCGTCGGCAAAGTGCGGCAGACCGTACTGGTCGATCTTGCTCGCCGGCGCCTGAACGCGCGTGGGGTGGTAGTAGTTGCAACCGAGCCAGTCGACAACACCCTGCTTAAGAATCTCTTGGTCGCCGGCACGGAACGGAAGCTTAACGCCGCCCTCGGCCAGGCTGTCGAGCACGTCGGCGGGAAGCTCGCCCTTGGTAATGAGGTCGAGCCACCAGCGGTTGTTGATGCCGCTGGTCATACGCACGGCCTCGAGGTCCGCCTCGCTGGGGTTCTCCTTGGTGTAGACCGGGGTAAAGCAGTTGATCATGCCGATCTTGGCATCGCTGCGAACGGCGCCCTCGTCATAGGCGCGACGGTAGTTGGCCACGGCCAGCGCATGTGCCAGCGAGATGTGATACTGCACGGTGCGAGCGCGGCTAAAGTCGTGGAGCTGCGGGAACCACACGCCCTCCTGATAGCGCTGCTCGGGCTCGACGATGGGCTCGTTAAAGGTGAACCAGTACTTGATCTCCTGGCCAAACTCGTGGAAGGCGACGTCGGCGTAATGTGCGTAAGCCTCGACAACCTCACGGCTCTCCCAGCCGCCACGGTTAAAAAGGTAGGTGGGCATGTCAAAGTGGTACAAGTTGACAAACGGCTCCAGGCCGGCTTCGCGAGAGGCGCGGAACAACTCGTGATACCACGCGGCGCCTTCCTCGTTGAGGTTGCCGTCGGCATCGAGCAGACGGCTCCACTGGATGGAAGTGCGATAGGTATCCAGGCCCAAGTCCTTCAAAATGCGAAGGTCTTCCTGGTACTTGGCCATAAAGTCATTGCCGGCGTAAGAGCCAACGCAGTTGTAGAACGAGCCCAGATCCTGGATGGACCAGGTGTCCCACAGGTTCTCGAGCTTGCCGCCCTGGTTCCACTGACCCTCAGTCTGCGGGCCGGACATAGCAGCGCCAAAGAAGAAGTCGTTGGGCAGCTGATACTGTGCCATCAAAGTCCTCGCTTTCGTGTTCTAGAGCTTCCGGTTGGAGACGGGTTTGCTTTGGCAGGTTATCCGGCGCGGGCGCGCACCGGTCATACCGATATCCAACCCGCCAAAACAAAACCGTCCCCAAACGGTCGATCCTGTTCTGCGGAAAGATTCCGTTCGTTGCTTAAACTATAGCGCTCTAATTCTAAAAGTAAAGTGTCTTTTTCTTTTTTCTTTCTCGAGCTTCTTAGATAAAGGTTATATGGGTGCCTTGTTAAGGGTTATACTTACTTGCGTATTGATATATGTCGGAAAGGAGGTTCAATGATTCCCAAATACGAGGCGATAGCTGCAGATATTCGTCGAAGCATCGAGGATGGCACTCTTAAACCGGGCGACAAGCTTCCCACCGTCGTTGAGTTCTGCGAGCTCTATAGCGTTTCCAAAATCACCGTCAAACGAGCTATCGAGCAAATCACCGAGGAAGGTCTTATTACCAGCCGACGCGGATCGGGTACCTACGTTAAGGACACGGCGGGACTTCCCGGTCAGGCGTTTTTCCAGGGCAAAAACGACCGTGCCCAGGGCTTTTCGTATGAGCACCGCGGGGAGAAGGTGACCTCGGTGGTCTACGATTTCTCGATTGTTAATCCACCAGCGGACATCGCAGCCCAGCTGGGAATTGCCGAGGATGACTTTGCCTATCACATCGTGCGCGTGCGTCAGGCCGATGAGAAGCCCATCGTTATCGAGTACACCTACATGCCCCTCGAGCTGATTCCAGGCCTTAAAAAGAAGGACCTGTACGGATCGGTCTACCACTTCATCCGCGAGCAATGTGGGCTGAAGATTTCGAGCTTCCACCGTACCATTCGCGCCGTGGCAGCAACCGAGGAAGAAGCCGAGCGCTTGGACACCAAGCCTGGCTCTCCCCTGCTCGAGCTCACCCAGATTGGCTTTTTGGACAGCGGCGCCGCCTTTGAGTATTCGGTCTCGCGCAACGTTGGCGACCGCTTTGAGTTGCACAACGTAACGTTGGCATAGGTTTTTGTAGTCATCCGGGCGCTCGCTTTGAGCTGTTTTGTGCAGCGCCCGCGCAACACAATGGGGGTATGAACATGTCCGATTTGATTAAGCTGACGCCGATCTTCCACGAGAAGATCTGGGGCGGTCGCCAGCTCGAAACCGTATTTGGCTACGACATTCCCGATGGACCCATCGGTGAGTGCTGGGCCATCTCGGCCCACCCCAACGGCGACTGCCAGATTGCGGAAGGCCCGTATGCAGGCCACACGCTGTCGTGGCTGTGGGCCGAGCACCGCGAGCTCTTTGGCAACTGCGAGGGCAAGGAGTTCCCACTGCTCATTAAGATTCTGGACGCCAAGGACGACCTTTCGATCCAGATTCATCCCAACGACGAGTACGCCGCCAAGCACGAGAACGGCAGCCTGGGCAAAACCGAGTGCTGGTATGTGCTGGACTGCGAGCCCGGTGCCACGATCATTGTCGGCCAGCGCGCGCACGACCGCGCCGAGGCCGCGCAGATGATCGAGGACGGCCGCTGGGACGACATGCTCAACGTACTGCCGATCCACAAGGGCGACTTTTTCCAGATTGATTCCGGTACCGTGCACGCCATCAAGACCGGCACGCTCATTTTGGAGACGCAGCAGTCGAGCGACGTGACGTATCGCCTGTACGACTACGACCGTCCCGGCACCGACGGCAAGCTGCGCCCACTGCACATTGAGCAGAGCCTCGACTGCATCGACTTTGATGCCCAGGCTCCGACCGACGGCACGGTGACCGCGCCCGAGGTGAACGGCGTGACCGAGCTCGAGTCTAACTCCTGCTACACCGTCGATCGTGTGCGCGTCGACGGCAGCAAAACCCTCGACCAGCGCTGGCCCTTCATGTGTCTGTCGGTCATCGACGGCGAAGGCACCGTCTGCGGCGACCCCGTCCACAAGGGAAGCCACCTGCTGGCCCCGAGCACCGTCAGCTCCATCGACCTCGAAGGCAAGATGGAACTGATCATCAGCCACCTGTAGGCCACCGGTCCCCAAGCGCTCGCCGGGACGGGGCGCGGGGTTTGGTCGCCTGCTCGGACAGTCCTGCTCGCACGGAGAGCACATTAAGTGCTCTCCGGCTCGTGCGGAACTCGCGATCGATCAAACCCCGCGTCCCGTCCCGGCGAGCCTCTGGCTAGTTACGACAATCAAAAAGCAACAAGGGGCTCCCCCGCTCATCAAACGGGAGAGCCCCTCACCATACATAACGAATCAAGGTGCCTATAGGTAGACCTTTTCGAGAAACGATAATGTGTCCTGAAGACGCGCTCTCTCTTTACGATCGGTCTGCCGATTTACATAAGAAGAAAAGTCCGCAAAGAAGTCTCCGGCGTCAGCCCTCATTTGCTCTATTAGCTCCAAGCGAGCCGAAGGCGGCAACAAACCCGCAAGTCGAACAATATCCGAGCGATGCTTTCGTCGATCTTTATCGTTGCAATGGCGCCCTTCTTCATAGCTCCTATTGATATCAATGTGTGCACGCATCTTGAGGGGAATGATATGGAGCGCATCGAGCAACGTAATGCCCTCTACGTTCGTTGCGTTGTCGCGAATAAATTCGTAGTAGCCATCGTCGAGAATAATTGCCGAAAGACTTGATACGGCCCCGTCAAAGGAAAGAGGTGCCACTTCGCTCGTTTCATCTTCGAGCACAAAATCAGGATGTCGGGCGAATAGCTCAATTTGGCCGGGATAGTCTAGGACTTGCCTTGATCCTTCGGGCAAACAGAACCGATAGTAAGTGCACTTTCCATCGCCGACCTTCCCAGTCTCATATCCGACAGCTTTGATAAATGCCCACAATGCAGTGGCGAATTCAACGCCTTCCCCATCAACAATTACGACGATATCCAAGTCTTCAGTAGCTCTAAACGAATCGCCCTCATTGTCAAATAGAACGCTGCAGGCCCCTCCACCAATAAGGACGTAACCGCCTTTACAGCCGTTCATGGCATCGGCAAATCGCTCTATTCCCCTCACTTTTGACATATCGTCCTCCTGAGCTGTTCGACCGCGTCGAGCAGACGATCTTCTTTGTAATCTGCTTTTGCGCAAGCAACGTATAAGGAAAACGGGTCGACACACTGCAAACCCGTCGCGTCAAAACTAATATCGGACGGCGCGTCCACGGGATACGACCAGACCTCAATCACAACTGCCGCCGGTTCGTACCACTGAGCCTCCAGCCATCTGTCGCCCATATGCTCTTTCAAGGCCTCTAGCTGATATTTTTCGAGAGCAATGGTTGGAGCAGAGTCTTCATGGGCAAGGTCGGACATATAGCTAAGGGCAGACACACCGGAAAGCAGCGCATCAACGGCACGTAGCTCTGTTCTCTCGATAACCTTCTTGAGCCGGATTCGCTCTAAAACTGGCGTGCGAAGATAGTCCTCAAACCCATCTAGCAACGTCTCGGTCGACAGCCCGGCGTCGCACAATATACGCTTTTTGCCGTCCCGCATAATCAACCCAGGAGCTATAGCGGCGATTTCCGAAAGATAGCCGCTGACGCTTGCCGCGCTTTTGCCACACAGACGCGCTAGGTCGCCGGCGGAGCAGTCAACCCATCGTCCCGCAATGAGATTTAGGACGATTCGTTGAGATTGGGGCGAAAGCGGAGCAGCGGGAGAAGCACCCAGCACCTCATCGGAAATAACGGCTCCGATAAACGGCAGGAACGCATTTCGCTCATCTCGGATATATGCGATTCCCTCCGAAGAAAGCGCGCGCATAAAACCTAAATCCATAGCATCCCAGCAAATTACCACCGGGTGAACATCTAACTTGCGCACCGCACTGACGAGATTTCGCGCCGAAATGACACTGGGCGGTTCCTTTGGTTCCGCAACAATAAAACGGCCCTGTTTAGACATGCCGAGCCGTGCCAAGCGAAGCGAATACCGCTCAAGATACATGCGAGGAATCTGCATCTCAACTGGCTCCGGGTCGATAGCGAGCTCTAAAGAGAAGAGTCTTTTTGGGAGGCAGTTTATCAGCATGTACAATCACCGTTTTCATTTCGGTTACATTTTAGCGTCTATCTGAAATTATACTGAATCGTATAAAATCATCAATCATCAAAGCCAAGCGCACCATTCAAAACGCAACAAGGGGCTCCCCCGTTCTTTAACGGGGGAGCCCCTTGCCATGTCTAAGTATTCAGCCCACCCGGCCCTCCAGACCAAAAAGCGAACGGGCAAAGCGACGTTCGCAAGCAACGTTATCTAAGGACCTGGGCGGGCGTATGGGGCAACATCGATCGCGAGTTCCGCACGAGCCGGAGAGCACTTAATGTGCTCTCCGTGCGAGCAGGACTGCCCGAGCAGGCGATGTTGCCCCATACGCCCGCCCAGGTCCGCCGGGATTATGACAGCTTGACGATCGGAGCGAATCCCTTCATGAGCTTTTTGGTCTGGCCGGTCTTTTCGAACTGGACCTCGATCATGTCTCCGGCGACCGAGATCACGGTACCCGTGCCAAAGGTCTTGTGGCTCACGGTATCGCCCGCGGCAAAGTCCTGCGATGCACTGGCGCGATCGACCTTGCGCTCAACCGTCGGCGACACCTTAGATGACGGCTTTTTGGCTCGCGGCGCGCCCGAACCAAAGGTCGAGGCAACACGGCCGGCGTCGGGCGAAACCCCGCGATGGCGCTCGGTGCCATAGGTGCTGCCACCAAAGAAATCGTCGAAGCTCGATCCGCCGCGCGAACCGGAACCACCGGTCGAGCGCGTATGCGAACCGAACACCTTGCCGCCATACATATCCGAGCCCATGCCCGAGCCAAAGGTGCCGTGACGGTCGCCGCGCTTCTCCCAGCCCGTGCCCTCAAAACCGGCAGAACCGATACCGCTAAACTCGATATCCTCAAACGGAATCTCGTTGAGGAAGCGAGAGCGCGGGTTGGCAGAGGTCGAGCCGTAGGTGCGACGCGTGGCCGCATAGGTCAGGAACAGGCGCTTACGGGCACGCGTGATGGCAACGTAGGCCAGGCGACGCTCCTCCTCGAGCTTGCCCGGGTCATCGCTGCCGCCAAAGTCGTGCACGTGCGGGAAGATACCCTCCTCCATGCCGGCCACGAACACCGCCGGGAACTCCAGGCCCTTGGCGGAGTGGATGGTCATCATGGTAATGGCATGCGTCTCGCCGGCCAGGGAATCCAAGTCGGAGCGCAGGGCCAGCCACTCCATGAGTGCCGGCAGCGCCTTACAGGTGAGCGGACCGTAGGTGCGCTCGATCTCGTCGGCATGCACGGCGCCCGCCGGTAGCTCTGTTGGCACGGCATACGCGTTGCCCGCGATGGCGGCGGCCAGGGCATCCTGCGGCGAGAGCGCCGGGGCGGCTAGGCTATCGAGCGGATTGGAGCCCGCGGCGTCACGAGCGCCGACAAGTGCCTCAAACGAGGATGCCGGAGCGGACGGTCCCGGCTCGGGCGCGGGCGCACTCACCACGACGGGCTCGGACTCGACGCCGGCAGGCACGTCGGCAACACCGGCCGCGCGCAGCTCTTCCAAGCTCTCGAGCGTACCCTCGATATCCTCGTGCGTCTCCTCAAATTCGGCGGCGACGCCCAGGAATTCCTGGATGTTCTCGGCGCGGCTCTCGGACTCCATGGTGCCCTCGGCGCGAAACGCCTGCAGCAGGCCCGTCTTGTCGACAATCATCTCGACGACATCCTTGAGCTCGCCGTCCATGCGACGGCCCTCGCGCACCAGCGCCACAAAACTCGACAGGCCGTTGCGCACCTTGGCACTAAACATGCCCGTCTCGGCTGTTGCGATCTCGCAGGCCTGGAAGAACGAGCAGCGGTTGTCGCGCGCCAGCTGCTCGATCTTTTGGATCGAGGTGGAGCCGATGCCGCGGCGCGGCGTGTTGATGACGCGCTTGACGCTCA
This sequence comes from uncultured Collinsella sp., assembly GCA_934675795.1. Taxonomy (GTDB): domain Bacteria; phylum Actinomycetota; class Coriobacteriia; order Coriobacteriales; family Coriobacteriaceae; genus Collinsella. The sequence continues at coordinate 24,844 of CAKURW010000012.1, read as the reverse complement.
TCTCGTCTGCCGGGTTCACGATCATCTTGAGGTAGGCCATGACGTCGCGGATCTCGGCGCGGTCGAAGAATCGCGTGCCGCCGACGATCTTGTAGGGCACGCCCGCGCGCAGGAACATATCTTCGAGGATACGCGACTGGGCGTTGGTGCGGTAGAACACAGCGATGTCGTCGTAGCTCGTACCCTTGGAGTGCAACTTTTCGATCTCACCGGCAATCCAGCGGCCCTCGTCGCGCTCATCGCTTGCCTGGAAGGCCTGAATCTTCTCGCCGTCGCCCTCGGCCGTAAACAGGCGCTTTTCCTTGCGCTGCGAGTTGTGACGCACCACGGCGTTGGCGGCGCTCAGGATATGGCCCGTGGAGCGGTAGTTCTGCTCCAGCTTGACGGTTTTGCAGTTTTTAAAGTCCTTCTCAAAGTCCAGGATATTGGTGATGTCGGCGCCACGCCAGCTATAAATGGACTGGTCGTCGTCGCCCACGACCATGAGGTTTTGGTACTTGGCGGCCAGCAGGTTGGCGATCTCGTACTGGACGTGGTTGGTGTCCTGGTACTCGTCGACGCTAATGTAGCGGAAGCGCTCCTGGTACTTGTCGAGCACCTCGGGGCGGGTGCGCAGCAGCTCGAGCGTGCGCACGAGCAGGTCGTCGAAGTCCATCGCGTTGGCGGCGCGCAGGCGGCGTTCCAGCTCCAGGTAGACCTGCGCGGCCTTTTTGTCGTTGGGGCTGTCGGCGGATTTGAGCATGTCCTCAGGGCCGATCATGGCGTTTTTGGCCGAACTGATCTTGCTGCGGATCATATTGATGGGGAATTGCTTTTGCTCGATACCGAGCGCCTGCATAATATCGCGCACCATGCGCTTGGAATCGTCGTCATCGTAGATGGTGAACTGACCGGTGTAGCCCAGCAAGTCGGCGTCCTCGCGAAGCATGCGCACGCACATAGCATGGAAGGTGCACACCCACATACCGCGGGTACCGCTGGGGATGAGTGCCGCCAGACGCTCGCGCATCTCGGCCGCGGCCTTGTTGGTAAACGTGATGGCAAGGATCTGCCAGGGCTTAACGCCCAGGTCGCCGAGCATATGTGCGATGCGGAAGGTCAAGACGCGGGTCTTGCCCGAGCCGGCGCCGGCAAGGACCAGCAACGGACCCTCGGTGGTCAGGACCGCCTCGCGCTGGGCGGGATTAAGGCTGTCGATGTCGACGAGCGGCTTGGCGGGCTTGGGCGCCGGCGCGGGAGCGTCGTAGATGTCGAGCGGAACGAGCTCGGGCTCCGGCGCAGCAGGGGCGGTGTATGCATCGAGCGGCACGGGTTCCGGCGCGGGCGGCACAGGTACCGCGACATTCTTTTCCCAGGGCAAGGGCTGGGTCATGGGCGACTCCTCATCTGACGGACGGCGCGCCTGCGGGCAGCGCCATAGTTTGAGCCGTACCAGTATACCGAGCCGCGCGGACACCGACGCAAATCACACCACGACTCCGTGCGCCACCGTCAGGCCCGCCCCAGCGGATTTGGTGCAATGGAGCCACCGATGTCATGGCAACGGTAGCGAGCGGCGGCCGGGGCGAACAAATTGGCATGAAAAAGGGGGCGGCATAGACCTTTTGGTCATGCCACCCCCTTTGAATGACAAGTTGTCGCCCCGGCCGCCGCGCAGCGTCGACTAAGTTAGAGGCCGAGCATCGGCTCCAGAACGAAGAAATATGCAAGCACCACGATGCCCAGAACGATGCGGTAGACGCCGAAGCACTTGAAGTCGTGACGGCGGACGAAGCCCATGAGCCACTTGATAGCGATGAGCGAAACCACAAAGGCCACGACGCAGCCCACGCCCAAGATGGCGACCTCGTTGGCGCCAAACGTGCCGCCCTTAATGAAGTACTTGACCAGCTTGAGCGCGCTCGCACCGAACATAACGGGGATGGCCAGGAAGAACGTGAACTTGGATGCCACCGAGCGCGTGCAGCCCAAAAGCAGGCCACCGATGATGGTGGAGCCAGAGCGCGACGTACCCGGCACCAGCGAAAGTACCTGGAAGCAACCGATGCCCAGCGCCGTCTTCCAGCTCAGGTCCTCGAGCGTAGTGATGGAGCCAAAGTCCAGGTCCTCGTCATCGTCCTCATCCTCGGCAACAGCCGCCGCGGGCGCCGCAAAGTGCGCACCGGCGGGACGTCCGCCCGCCACCACGGCGCGCGAGCCAAACGAACCCGCAACGGCCATTTCCTCGCGCTTGCTGGCACGCCAGTTCTCGATCACGATAAACAGCACGCCGTACACGATGAGCGCCAGCGCCACGACGGGAGCGTTATAGAAATGCTCCTCCATCCAGTCGTTGAGCGGCAGGCCAATCGCCGCGGCGGGAATACAGCCGAGCACGATCTTGCCCCACAGCACCCAGGTGTCGCGACGGCCCTCCTTGCCCTTGCTAGGCGAGAACGGGTTGAGCTCGTGGAAGAACAGCACACAGACGGCCAGAATGGCGCCAAGCTGAATCACGACCAGGAACATATTCCAGAACGTCTCGCTCACGTTCATCTTGACGAACTCGTCCACCAAGATCATGTGGCCCGTCGACGAAACCGGCAACCATTCGGTGATGCCCTCGACCAGGCCCATGAAGGCAGATTTTAGAAGCTCGATAATATCCAAAGGGACCCCCTCGTTTGACACCCGCCGGTAGATGTTCTGCGGACGATGCGGGCGATGTCCCATTATCAACCGTTAGCGGCGCGCCTGCGCCTACCCTTACCAAAAAACTCGCCCGTTCACAGAATTGCGAGCGGTCAAACCGAAATCCTTGGGTATAACTGCAACAAGGTAAAGTGTCCGGCGGCCACGCATCCGCGCCCGCCCGATGCACGAGCCCCACGCCCGTGCGATAGACCAAGGAGGAAACCATGAACGAGGGCTACACCAAGGTATTTGTTTCACTCGACGGTACTGAGCAGCAGGATTTTGTGCTCGCACGCGCCATCAAGGTCGCCGCGAACAACGGCGCCAAGCTGATTATCGGCCACGTTATCGATTCCACGGCACTCGAGAGTGCTGGCTCCTATCCGGTCGATCTGGTCAACGGCCTAGAAGAGGCATTTAAGAACTCCATCGCCAAGCAACTCGAAGAGGCCAAAGCCAATCCCGACATTCCCGAGGTCGAGGTCATGATTCGCGCCGGCCGTATTCGCGAGACGCTCAAGGACGAGATGCTCGACGTAGTCAAGCCCGACCTGGTGCTCTGCGGCGCTCGCGGCCTGTCCTCGATCAAGTACGCGCTCCTGGGCTCGATTTCGACGTTCCTGCTGCGCAATACGGACTGCGACATTTTGGTCGTGAAGTAGGTTCCTTCCCGTCGGCGCAAGGCCTGCGGGGTTATCACGCCGACGTCCTCGCCGCTTCGCGGCTGCGGGATGTCGGCTTAGATAACCCCTCCCGGCCTTGCGCCTTCGTCACCATACTTCAACGAGTTGGCTGATAAAAAAATGGCGTGCCGCCCCGTTTGGGGCGGCACGTTTTTGTTTGGGGCGGCGCTTTTTTGTTATAAGGCGATCCTGCTTAGACGAGCTTGCACTTCTGGAATGATCTTCTCGAACATTACCTCCGCCTCGGAAAAACCCTCTTCTTTGAGACCGCGCGCGGCATCTCTTAGCGCGTCTGGAACCTCATTGCAGGTATCGGCAATCATTCCGGCAACAATTCCCCCGGGCAAACCCGCCCCGATCATATGGCTCATCACCGACCCGCGCGTTACGTCGTCAATCTTGCGGCTCCCTCCAAACGAGACGCCCATCTCGCGAACGAGACTGGGATAAACCGTTGTGCACAGCACGTCATAGAGCGGCGCCAACCTCACCTGCTTCCAACTTTCGTCCCACACGAACGACCAGTTCTTTAGATGATTATCGCAGTTACCTACGGCATAGTCGAACAGCTGGTTATAGCCGACAAGGAACCTGTCCTCCATTTGATTCGTCGACGTCCTTCGCACCGCATCGACGATAAGCCCCAGGTAATTGACGCCCGTGGGCTCATATTTAAGCTCACGCGAAATGCCCTTGGCTTGACAAACATCTTCCTGGTGCAAACGGTATGGAATTGGCAATCCGTCAACCGAGCATCCAGCATCAGGCGTTACTCGGTCAAATCGCCTCACGGCGATAATTGGCTCGGCATCCTCAACTCGGATAAGAAAACACTCTTCGGCCGACAGGTCCATCAGAGAGGCGGCCCTCACGCACATCGCTTCGCACACCGTCTCGCCCGGGAACGTTTTCGATCCCGCCTTGAGAATGTGCGTAGATGGGGCCGCTCCATGAGGCAGGTACCATCCGCCACATGGATCATCGCCCGTATGGTAGAGACCGACCTTCGCCTGAGCACCTGCAAGGGAGATTCGACTCTCTAGCGCTAAATCAAAAGCAACCTCCGCCGGCGCGTATGCCAGCCCGCTTAGCTGTTCCTCACCTATCTCTTCATAGCCCATTTCGAGACTGTCGGCCGAAGGATCTCGCGTCAAAACCAGAGCGCCGACGGGTTCGTTGCGAACCAAATCGAGGACCTTAAAGTAATCGCCGCGTTCCGCCCGAGCCTTTTTCTCAAGGTCTCTGTTGAGCTGTCCCTCTGGAATAATGCCGGAGAAAAAGGAGCTCGTTACGTCCGGGCTGAATGTCTCGGCCGACAAGGGCAACGAGGACGAAATCGGAACCGCGTCAGCATTCTCGAGGTACTCGGGGACATAGGTGAATAGCGGAAGCCCCGCATTCTCTTCCAATATGCCAAGCAGCTGGTAGGATCCCTTAAACTCACGATGAACGAACAGCGTGCCGCCCATTATTTTCCCCTCACCTTCAGAATAAAATCGATATCCACAATGGAGGCGTAGTCGAAAATGACGCCGATTTCGACCGTTGTCCGCCCCCGCTCGATATCGCCTATCACACGAAGGCTGCGACCCGTCATAGTCGCGACGTCGCGTTGAGTTAGGCCAAGCTCACGCCTTCTAAGCCTAAGGGCCTTCCCCATCTCGCCCGGATCGAAAACCATGCGTTCCGAGAAAGCAGTTTCAGACGGCTTAAGTTTGATGCGTCCATCGAGCACTTTAGTCGTTGTCACCGTTCTCATGCCGCTCCTTAGCTATGTTCCCAGTCGTGAACATAGTATAGAACTGTATAGCTATGTTCCCGAACGTGATTATAGCTTTACAAGTAATACCTATACTCACGTTCGTGAACATAGTAGCCAAAGCGATCGCCATCCTCCTAAACGGGAAGATTCCGTCGATCGCGCCACGCGGACCGGCTACTCGAAGTATTGGAATTTGTTCGTTGAGAAGGCGAAGGTTACGGTGAATCCTTTGCCGGGCTCCGAGGCAGCGGTGACGTCGATGCCCATTTTGGAGCATAGGCGCGCCACCAAGTAGAGGCCGATGCCCGTTGCGCGCTTGGTCGTGCGGCCGTTGTCGCCGGTAAAGCCCTTCTCGAACACGTACGGCAAATCAGCCGCGCTCACACCGCAACCGTTGTCGGCGACAGCGAGCTCGATGCGCTCGCTCGCCAGACCCTCGTCCAACAGCGCACCCGAAAACGTGATTTTCGCCCCGTCATCGCGCGCGTATTTAATGCTGTTCTGAATGAGTTGACCCAGGATAAACTCGAGCCACTTCTCGTCGGTAAACACCTCAAAATCGAGGTCCTCGCACACCGGCGCCACATGTGCCGCGATAAGTTCGCGCGCGTTGGCTTTAATCGCGCCCGTCACCAAGGTCTTGAGATCCCAACGGCGAATCAGGTAGTCGCGCTCCACGACTTCCGAGCGCGCATAGTACAGTGCCTGGTCGATATAGCGCTCAACGCGAGCCAGCTCGCGACCCAGGTCATCCACACGCGACAGGTCGTCTTCGCTGCCGTCCAGGTTTTCAAGAATCAGATGGGCTGCCGCCAGGGGCAACTTGGCCTCGTGGACCCAGCTTTCGATATAGTCGCGATAGTCATCGGTCTGGCGCCGGCCTTCGGCAACCTCGTCGCAGGCAGCTTTGCCCACCCGGCGCAAGACCTCGTACTCGAGCTCGCCCTCGGCATAGGTCGGGCATTGCACCATCTCCTGCACCCACGCAGGGCTCTCGAGCTCCTCGGCCGCGCGCTCCAGCTGGTGCAAAAATCGACGGCGGCGCGCGTACTCGATCACGATGCCGAGCATGCCAAAGATAAGAGACACGCCGACCGCAATGACCACGATAGAGACAGGCGCCCCGGCGACCGTCAGCACAAAGCAGCTCAACAGCACGCCGCACGTCCATACGGCGACGGGGAGCAGCGCGTCTTTAAAGAACTTGGCAAACGACATGGCCGGCCCCTAGACCGAATAGCCCTGGCCGCGGTGCGTGGTCAGATACCCCTTGATGCCGATTTTTTCGAGCGTAGTGCGCAGGCGGTTGATGTTGACGGTGAGCGTATTGTCGTCCACAAAGGCATCGGAGCCCCACAGGTCCTGCATGATGGCCGAGCGCGAGACGATTTTGCCCGCGCGGCTCAGGAGTAGCGACAGAATGCGCAGCTCATTTTTGGTGAGTTCGGTGCTGTCGCCGGTTGCCGTGTTGGTGACCGCGGAGCGGGCAAGGTCGAGCTCCAGCCCCTTGTGGACGAGCGTGCTGCGCTCGCCGGCCGCCGAAGTGCGACGCAGCAGCGCATTGATGCGCGCCACGAGCACACGGGCGCTGTAGGGCTTGGGGACAAAGTCGTCCGCGCCGAGTGTCGTGGCCATGACCTCGTCGATCTCGGTTGTACGCGACGTGAGGACGATGATGGGGACCTCGGACTCGCGGCGGACTTCATGGCAGATATGCTGGCCGTCTTTGACGGGAAGCGTGAGGTCGAGCAGCACCAGGTCGGGCGTTGCGGCCAAAATGTCGCGCGAGACATGCTCAAACGATTCGCAGGCCTCGACCGTAAAGCCGGCACGGGCCAGGATGTCGACGAGCTCGCGGCGGATGGGTTCGTCGTCCTCAACGATATAGATCAGCGCCATGGATTACGCTCCCCTCTTGGTTGTCTTGCCACCATTATGGCTGCGAAACTTCAGGCGTGCGCCACGCGCGGTGCCAAGGTGACAGAACTGTTCGCGAGCGGAGGGGTGCTGGGCCCACCTCATGCTCGCGACGGATACGGGGAACAAAATGATTTTTTAATCCCCGTCCCAGAAAAATCATTTAGCGGCGGGCGCGGAGCTTTTCGTAGCCGTCGGCAAAGAAGGCGACCGTGGCGGCGTCGGGCTCGGCGGCATCGGCGTCGGTGGCGGGAACCACGCCGTGCTCGTCGCTCACCAGGAACAGTGCGCCCTTGAGCTGAGCGGGGATATCCACGCGCGTGACCGGCATGTCCTTGGTTTGGGCCAGCTGCTCGATGAGCGTCGCCGTACCGCACAGGCACTCGTCCGCCGGCGCCACGAAGGCCAGCTCGCCGTTGTTGACGGCAGCGAGCAGCTCGGGTGCCACGCCGGTCTCGTCGGCCTCGGAGCGGGCCTCGGCAGAACGGGCGCGCAGTGCCTTGGCCGACGTGTCGGCCAGCGGCTCGTACTCCCCCACCGTCATGGCGGCATTGCCGTTCACATCGATCACCAGCATGAGCACGCCGTCGTGGGCGGTGTAGTCGCCCTCGGCAAGCGACCACTCAACGTGCTGCTTGGCCCAGCTGAGCATGTTATGGGTGAGCGGCTCGCCCTGCACCAAGCGCTCGGACAGCGCGCGGATGTGGCGGTTGAGCATGGGCACCTTTTTGTTGGACATGCGCCAACGGCAGATGAGCGCGGGCTTATCGAGCGTGAACTTCTCGACCGCCTCCTGATTGGCGCAAAAGTCCTCGTACGCACGCTGATCCTCGGCATTGCCAAACAGCTCGGCGTCATCAATCTGGGGCATGGTTGTACCTTTCGTGTTAGTCATTCCGTCCTCTTATACCAAAAAGACGGCCCTCCAAACGGAGCAGCCGTCTTTTGCAAAGATTATTTTGTCCCAGGGCGGAACTTAGTGCCTAAAGTGGCGAGCCCCGGTGAACACCATAGCAATATTGTGTTCATTGCAGGCCTGGATGCTCTCGTCGTCGCGCTTGGAGCCGCCGGGCTGAATGATGCAGGTCACGCCATGCGCGGCAAGCACGTCCACGTTGTCGCGGAACGGGAAGAACGCGTCGCTTGCGCAGGCAAAGCCGCCCTTCTCAACGCCCTCGCGCTCGCAGAAGTCCTCGGCACGCTCGCAGGCCAGCAGTGCGGAATCAACGCGGTTGGGCTGACCCGGGCCCATGCCAATGCCGGCCTTGCCCTTGGAAACCAGGATGGCGTTGGACTTGACGCCCTTGCAGACCTTCCAGGCAAACTCGAGCTCGGCCATCTCGGCGTCGGTGGGCTTGCGGTCGGTGGGGAACGTAAAGGTCGCGGGATCCTCGGTCACGTGGTCGACTTCCTGCACCAGCATGCCACCGTCGACGGAGCGCAGCTCCACCTGGGCGCCGTGGTCCACGCCGCCGGTAGCCAGCACGCGCAGGTTGGGGCGCTTAGCCATGCGTTCGAGTGCCTCATCGGTGTAGCTCGGGGCGATGATGACCTCGACGAACTGCTTGTTCTGATCGGCAAAGTGCTCAACCAAATCAAAGGGAACCTCGCGGTTGCAGGCGATGATGCCGCCAAAGGCGCTCTTGGGATCGCAGGCGAAGGCGCGGTCGTAGGCGGCCGTGATGTCCTCGGCCACGGCGGAGCCGCAGGGGTTCTGATGCTTGAGGATCACGCAGGCAGGCTCGTCGAACTCGCGGACCAGGTTCCAGGCGGCATCGGCATCCAGATAGTTGTTATAGCTGAGCGGCTTGCCCTGGATCTGCTCGGAGCCCACGAGCGGGAACTGCGAGCTCGCGGTGTTCTCGCAGCCCTCGGCAAAGCGATAGACCGTAGCCTTCTGCTGCGGGTTCTCGCCATAGCGCAGGTCGTCGACCTTCTCCAGCGAGATCTCGAGCTTGGCAGAGGTGTCCGCCACGTCGCTTGCCTGGGCGGCAAGCCAACGGGAGATGGCCGTGTCGTAGGCGGCGGTGGTCTGGTAGACCTTCACCTGCAGACGACGACGGGTGGAAAGCGTGGTGCAGCCACCGGTCTCGCGCATCTCGGCCAGGACGGCATTATAGTCGGCCGGGTCGGAGATGACGGTAACGCTCGCGGCGTTCTTGGCGGCAGATCGCAGCATGGAGGGGCCACCGATATCGATGTGCTCGATGGCATCCGCAAAGGTGACCTCGGGGTTGGCGACGGTCTTCTCGAACTCGTACAGGTTGACGACGACCAGGTCGATCAGCTTGATGCCGTGCTGAGCGGCCTCCTGCATGTGCTGCTCGGAATCGCGACGGGCAAGCAGCGCACCGTGAACCTTGGGGTGCAGCGTCTTGACGCGGCCGTCCATCATCTCGGGATAGCCCGTGAACTCCTCGATGGGAGTTACGGGAACGCCCGCGTCCTCGATGGCACGAGCCGTGCCGCCCGTAGAGATGATCTCGACGCCAAAGTCGTCAACCAGCGTCCGTGCGAAATCGACGACGCCCGTCTTATCGGTAACCGAGATCAACGCGCGTGCGATCTTCACATCAGATCCCATGCAGTCCTCCTGTCTGGTACGCCGCCGTGCTCTGTGAGTCGGTGATACGTCGATCTGCAGCGCTCGCGCAGCGGCATTGAAAATACTGATTTAATGTAGCGCATCGAGCGCATCGATGCATCCCGCAACGGGCGCATGTGCAGAAAAAGTTTGCACGCGGAGGGGATGGGCACGGTGAGTTCATGGAACACAGGGGCACCATAATTTGATGCCAATGGCGTGGTAGAACTGTGCTCGATATGCATCCGCAAAAGAAAGAGGCACCATGGTCTCGCGGGTTCTCTACCGACCGTTTGATACCGAAGACTTCGACGCCATCGCGCTGATTCTGCAGCAGCTTTGGCATAACAATTCGGATAACGATGAGTACAACCGCCTTGAGGCCGCGTGCGACCTCGCCTATTGCCTTTCGTCATCGACGTTTTCGCAGGTTGCCGTAATCGACGGTCAGGCGCGTGGCATTTCGCTCGCGCGTGCGGGACAGAGCTCCGGCGCCACCGTTAAGGAACATTGGATGGATACCGAGCGTACACTGCTGTCGCAGATGCGTGAGCTAGAACCCGAGTCGTGCGCCGAGTATCTCTCGTTTGTGCGCGCCACCATTCGAACCAACAACCGCCTGCTCGAGAAAAGCCCACTGCCGCATGACAATGAGGTCACGCTGCTCGCCGTCGACCCTGACGTCCACGGCCTGGGCGTGGGATCGGTGCTGCTCGACGCCGCAATCTCACATCTGTCCTCGTGCGGGGCGACCAGCGCACACCTGTATACCGATTCCAACTGCTCGTGGAAGTTCTACGAGCTGCACGGCTTTAAGCGCACGGCCACGCACCGCGCCAACCGCGAAGAGCGCCGTCACGACATGCCGCGTGAAAGCTTTCTCTACGAACTCGACCTAACAGCCTAGCCCAGGCAGCCACACCTAGTCATTTAAGTCTGTCCCCAATGAGTAGCCTTGGTGATCTGCAAATAGCTGTGGTCAAAAAACATCAAATATGAGTACTGTTACCTTTTTAGTAGCAGCGATTTGGGGCATTTTTGATGCTTGTAGGCATGACGACCAGCTGCACGAGCTGACGTAACTCCCCAAATGTTTAATAAAATGGGCTCCTAACGAGAAGTACTCTCATTAGGAGCCCATTATTATGTGCAAACATATGTGACCAACGCAGCAACAGTACTTATATTTGGCATTTTTTGTCCACTGCCCCTTGCGCGAAGGTCCTCAGCGGAAAGTTTGACCCGTTTCGATGCACAAAAAAGGGATGAATCTTCCCTGGCAACCGCCCAGAAAGATCCACCCCAAAGCAAGCGCTCACTAGAACGTTCCGCCGCCGCCTCCGCCGGCGCCGCCACCACCGCCGCCAGAGAAGCCGCCGCCGCTCGAGCTATCGGAGCTCGAAGCCAGCTCGCGGATGGTCTCGTGGTACACATCGTTGAACGAATCGAGCGGGGACTCGTTGCCGTAGTGATGGTAATACCACCAGTAGCAGGGGTAGTTGTCGTAGAAATCGTCGCTGTTGCGCAGGTCCGCAGGCACGGCCTCGGCCAGCTGTCGCAGCACTTCTTTCGAAACGCCCAGGGCAACGCCCATCACCAGCAGCTTGTTCCACAGCACCAGATCGCCCGGGACGGCTTCCTTTAGGCGTGTGAAATCCTCGAGCCAATGCTTGAGCGCCTTGCAGCGAGCCGCCACCTCGGCGCCCTCCGGCGTGTAACGGCGGAAGGTGCAGCTCAGGACAAAGCCCACGATCGTAACGGGGATCGAGATCATAGCGGCACCGACGTTGGCGTCCGCAAAGTCGGTATAGAACAGAGAGCCCAGAATGCCAAAGACAATGATGATGCCGAGAACCAGGCCGGCCACCATCGCGATAGTGCCATCCGATGCAATAAGCTCGCGCGCCTCCAGCTTGCCCTTAACTGTGCTCTGATAGTCCTCGAGCTTGTCGCCAACAGATGTGGTGCGCTCGCTAGCGTACTCCTCCAGCTCGCTAAACGTGCGCGAACGGACTCCGTCCTTATCGGGCTTAACGCCGGCGAAGAAGACCTTGAGCACATCGCGATCGATGCCGTCCTTCTTGGCAGCCTTCCAGGCCTCGTCGGTCACTGTGATGCGATACGTCTGCTCCTCTTTTTCGCGACGGAGCAGACCCTTCTTCTTGGTCTCGGTCGCTTCTTCCAGCTTGATCACGCGGTCGTCGGTGAGCTTCATAAGCGTGGCGATATATGCCTGATCGGGCACGTCGTTCCAGCTCATAAGAGCTGCAAGCACCGCGGGATGGTCGGCCGAGGGCACATCGCGGAAGTACTCGTCCTGGAAGAGCGGCTTGGGCTTGGGCCTGCGCAGCTTAAGCATCACGATCACACCGGTATAGGCAACCGCCACGACAACACACACCACGGCAATCGCGCCGGCAACCGCACGCGCGTGCTCACGGCGAGCGTTGGCCTCGTCGGCCCATTCCTTCTCTTCGCTCAGAATCGTCGACATGCGCTTTTCGCCCGAGACGGCAAGCTGCGGCACCCAGTCGCTGGGGAAGGCGATGCGTGCCTCGGCGAATTCGCCCTCATGCACGCAGGGAATGGTATAGGTGACCATGGGCTCGTCCGCATCGAGCGACACGTCGCCCGTCAGTGGGCCGTGGCCCCATGCGCGGAAGTTATCGCCCTTGACGGCAGCCGTCCCGGCAGCGGCATTTGCAAAGTAGACTTCCATCTCGACGTCATCGGAATCCGCCGACCAGCCGTCGCCGACGAATTTCCAGTAGAGCTCGGCGGTATCGGCCCAGTTCATAACCGCACCGGTCATGGAATAACTCACGTAGTAGATTGCGCTGTCGCCGCTCTCGTGAGGGCTGAACACCTTAATCTTTACGCCGTCGTCGGACTGTTCCACCGTGTAAACGCCGTCGTCGCCTTTATTTGCGCTGTCGACCTTGTTAAACGCAGTGTCGTCTTCCTCGACGCTCAGCACATTGACGACCACCGAGCCGCCTTGCTGGTTAGAGTCTGTATTGATATCCCAATACACGCCGTTAATGTCATCGTCGAAATCGAACTGGCGTCCCTCGACAACGGTCAGCGAGCCATCGGCCTCGACCGTGGCACCGATGTAGGTTTGGCTCATGGAGTAGCCGTCGGCGTGCGCGGCGGCAGGCAGCAGCAACAACGCAAGCGCGACGAGTGCGCAGACGGAAGCGAACCGCGCAAACAGGCGGCGCTGCCGACAGGGCTGGGCAACGGGGGCGTTCATAGGCACATCCTTTGTCTGTGGTACCAACAGCGTTATTGTCCCACGTTTACGGGCGCACATGACGAGCATCTAGGCCAGCGGAGTATTAAACAGGACAAAAGTTACGCCCGCGGCCGGCACCTGGGGACGTTCCTTATCTGCCGGCAATCTGGGACACTCCTTGGCATAGCCCGCTCCGGCAATAGATACCACTTCATAGCTCCATCACAGGTGTAGCGGCTTTGTGTGGGCGCGGCGTGAGCCGATTAAGCCGGCGAGCGAGGGGCATAAAGCAGTTGAGCGAAAATGGTTTGCCCCTTTGCCGTTCGCTCGAGGATCATGTCCCCCTTTTCCGCGGAAACCCCGGCAGTTGCGAAGAGCTGCCGGGGTTTCTGTCGTTTGAGGGCTAGATTGATTGACGACGATTAAGGTGCCGAGCCGGTGGTCCGGCACGCGCAACGCGCGGCCGCGGCAACTTGCGAGCATCGACGACGCCTCCCCTCACCTCACCCCGCGCTATACTCGTCCGCATGGATATCAACGCATGCAACATAGCAACGCCCGCCGTGGCCACGTCGACGGCGACCAACAGCAAGCTCGTCCCCGCCCCCGCGCCTGTCGTGGGCCGTTTTGCCCCGTCACCCTCGGGCCGCATGCACCTGGGCAACGTGTTCAGCTGCCTGTGCGCGTGGCTTTCGGCCCGCAGCCAGGGCGGCAGCATCGTGTTACGCATTGAGGACCTGGACGATCGCTGCAAGCGCCCCGAACTTGCCGCTCAATTGATTGACGACCTGGCCTGGCTGGGGCTGGAGTGGGACGAAGGCCCCTACTATCAGCACGACCGCCTAGACCTGTACGAGAGCGCCTTGCGCCGGCTGAAAGACGCCGGCCTCACCTATCCCTGCTTTTGCACACGCGCCGAGCTCCACGCCGCGAGTGCACCGCACGCGAGCGACGGCACGCCCATCTACCGTGGCGCCTGCCGAAGTCTTTCGGCCGAGGAGGTGGCCCGCCGCAGCGCCCTGCGCGCCCCGGCCACACGTCTGCGCGTGCCCACCGTCGACGACCTCGCAGACGACGTGATCGAATTTGTGGATCGCACGTACGGCGCCCAATGCGAGGCGCTCGCCACCGAGTGCGGCGACTTTTTGGTCCGCCGCAGCGACGGCGTATTTGCCTATCAGCTAGCCGTGGTGGTCGACGACGCCGCCATGGGCGTCACCGAGGTCGTGCGCGGATGCGACCTGCTGGGGTCCACGCCGCGCCAGATCTATCTGCAGCACCTGTTGGGACTGCCCACGCCGCACTACGCACATATTCCGCTGCTCATGGCACCGGACGGCCGCCGCCTTTCCAAACGAGACCGCGATCTGGACCTGGGCGAACTCCGCGCCCGCTTTGGCACGCCCGAAGCGCTGCTGGGCTGGCTCGCCGGGCAAACGGGCATCGCGCCGGACACCACGCCGCGCTCTGCCGAGCGGCTGGTCGAGCACTTTAGCTGGGACGTCATCCGCGCGCACCGAGAGAACATCACTGTAACGGCCGAGTAGCCAAATACACCCCACCCCTACGCAACATCCCAAGGCTGGAGTTCGTCGCCCAGGCGAACGATGCAGTCGTAGAGCACGGTATGACGCTCGGCCGGGTTGGCATCTCGATGAAAATGCCCGTAGTACCAGCGCCTGTAGTCCAAGCGGTCTTCCAGCTCATCGAAAAATGCCGTAAGCCGATCAACGGCAGGGCAATTCCAGCCGGGCCCCGGATAGAGCGTGGGCGAAAGCATGCGCGTGGAGCAGGTGTGGGTGATCACGTAGTCGACCTTCCAGCCCACGCCGTCGAGCTTTGTCCGTGCCTCCTCAAAGTTGCGCTCGTCCGGCAGCTCCTGCGGCCACCAGCTGGAATACGGAATGCGGTATTCCTTGTCCACGCTCGTGGCGCCGCCCATGGTAAAGACCGTTGAGCCGTCGAGCTCAAAAACCTCGCCGCGCGTCAGGCGCCGTATGGGCGAGGTGTCCGACAGACGCTGCGTCAACCCACCATGCCACAGCTCCATGGGGCGCTCCGCCCAATGGTCGTAGCGTTCGTGGTTGCCGTCGACGAACAGCACGGTATAGGGGCGCGACTCCAGCCAAGTGATGTCGGCGCACTCCTCGACAGAGAAATCCCACGGAAAGCCAAAATCGCCGGCAATGATGAGATAGTCGTCGCTCGTCAGGCTTTCCCCAAGATCCCAATCGCGCAGCTTTTGCATGTCGAGGCCGCCGTGAATATCGCCCGTCACATAGACCGTCATCGGATCACCACTTCCCTGTAAGTCGCTAGCCCACATTCTGCACGATCACTAAGTCAACCGTTCCAGCCCTTCCATCCTTTGGGACCTACCCCTCGCTCTTCCATCCAAACGGGTCAAACACCCAAAAGATCAGATCGAGCACGCCGCCGGTCATCATGGCGCCGGCAAGAGCCATGCAAACATGCAGAGAACTGGCACTTCGGAGCACATCAAACGGCCCCAGAACAGCCAGCAGCGCGACCGTTGCGCCGGCAAGGCACAGCACGAGGCACGGCCCCGCGTTCTTGACGCACTTCTTTGCGAGATGCTTGATGTTATCACTCATCGATATCGAACTCCTTAGAGGACCGTTGTTTGGGTACATGCCGCCGCGGCAGAGCAGGGCGGCAGGATAAGTGTCACATGTCGTGCGGACATGCTTGAGTTACCCTACAATTTAATGGATTTGATAGAATGTAGGGTAACTACTCGGAAAGGAGGCTCCATGTCCGTCTTAGAAGATGTCCTAGAAGAGGAATATGCACGCTCGAGCCGCCTCTTGGGCCTCATGGAGCAGGAAATCAGTCTCCTTCCAAAGGGCAGCATCCGCATGCGAAACATAAAGGGCCACGAATACTGCTATCTCAACTATCGAGTCGGCGACAAGGTCAAAAGTGACTATGTACCCGCTACAAAGGTTGATGAGCTGCAAGCCAAAATCGAACGTCGAAGGGCTCTTGCGGCCGCCATTAGAGAGCAGAAGCGATCTCAAAAGCTAATCATACGTGCGTTGGGAAGGGTGCCGAATGCTGACTGAGCAGCAGAGGTTTTCCTCTAAAACAATTTGAAAACCTTGCCGCATACATGCTGTTCGCATCCGCTGAGTCCGAGCCGCTGCCCAAGTCACCATGTGCCCGACACACAAATAGTTACACGCGGAACTATTCCAAAACCGAAAGAACCACTGCAGTTAGTACCCGATAACCATAATGCCTTTTAACGGAACAGGCATGCGCCCGCTTGCATACAATGTTTTGAAAAAAGTTACGACCTTTTCGTAGTCTCTGCTTGAGTTTTCACCACTCTTGTACACATTACGAACGACTACACAAAGATATGCTGCATCCTGTATCATGCACGCTTCAAAAAAATCCTTCAGAAACTGGTTGTTCGCGACAGCGCGCCCGGCCTCAATCTCCACTATCGTGTTAGTGTCCCTATGGACGGCATCGACCTCAAAAGCTTTATCAATTAAGCCTTTCTCCCCATACAACACTGGCATCGATAGTTTCTCGTTTTTCTTTTTCCCCACCTCAACATTGAAACCAAATTGCTCCAAATCGAACGCCAAAATTCGGAGCACGCTATCGCTGTGCTCACTGTTTTTATCAGAACGAATCTGCTCAATATTTTTATTTACAGCTTTTACAACGTCCATTAACGGCTGCGGCGGACGACCGTTTAATGGGAAGTAAATCCAGTTGCACTCCATTGATAGTCCTTTCTCTATATTCATTCAGCCACTGCAGCTATTTTAAATTAATGTTATAAAACACCGACGACTAACGATGCCATAAACAGTCAATCGGTCAACCTTTTAGCAGCTAGCGAACCATGCAAGCAAACAGAAACCTTAATCAACATGACGGATTGGTGCTTTCGGTCATTAGCAAACAGAATCACTTGCCCATGGAGCCATTTACCCTTGGCCTTTCAATTAGGACTGGCGTCAAATGCCGCATGCCTAAGTAATATTAAGGTCCTTCCATGGCTGCCGTGTGTGAAACTCATACTTTTGCAACGCGATTTTAATCCATATGATCCGTTCGCCTTGCTTATCCCATTTCTGCCGCCGGCTTGTCATCGGCTCACCATCCCCCGTTATCGAGGTCTAATACTTTTCCCACTGCCACCCAAAAACTCATCCAACATTAATCTTGGCTCAAGAATCGCTTAATCTATAACCTGCACTATAGAGTTCGACCAAGGGCGGGGCGGCGCAACGCAGACCGCCGAACGCAACGCTCGCGCCCGAGCAAATTGCCCGGCGTCGCGCCCATCGAACGAAAGGACAGGCCATGGACGACCTCGAAAAAGTTGAAACCATCCGCACCAAGTGCAGCGTGAGCTACACCGATGCCAAGGCGGCGCTCGACGCTGCCAACGGCAACGTTTTGGATGCCATCATTTGGCTCGAGTCGCAGGGCAAGACCCAGACCACGTCGGCGCACGCCGCGACCGAGTCCGCACCGGTCGATGAGCCCTCGGCCGAGATGGTCGCCGCGCAGGCCGCCTACGAAAAGTCGAGCGAAAAGACCGACTTCTCCAAGAAGATGGACGGCGTGTGGGAGTACCTCAAAAAGCTCTTCCGCTTGAGCCTGGACACCAAGTTTATCGCCACGCGCCGCGATGCGATCATCCTCAACATCCCCATCCTGATTCCCATCGTCGCGCTGTTTGCCTGGGGCGCTACGATTTGGCTGATGCTGATTGGCCTGTTCTTTGGCATGCGCTACCGCATCGACAGCGACGGCGACGTGCCCGGCAGCATCAACAACCTTATGGATAGCGCTGCTAACGCCGCGGATGACATCAAGCAAAATCTGAACGACGACAAGTAGTCGCAGACGGGGGCACGCATGGCACGGATTCTGATCGTAGAGGACGAGGAGAAAATCGCCCGCTTTGTGACGCTCGAGCTGGAGCACGAAGGCTACCAGGTGGAGCACGCCGCCGACGGTCGCACCGCCGTGAACCTGGCGCTGGAGCGCGACTACGATCTGATTCTGCTCGATGTGCTGTTGCCGCAGCTCAACGGTATGGAGGTCCTGCGGCGTGTCCGCAAGCACAAGGATGTGCCGGTGATTATGGTCACCGCGCGCGATGCCGTGATGGACAAGGTGGCCGGGCTCGATGCCGGCGCCGACGATTACCTGACCAAGCCATTTGCGATTGAGGAGCTGTTCGCACGGATCCGCGTGGCGCTGAAGCGCTCGGAGGCCGTGCGGGCGGCTTCGGGCATTGGAGGCGCCGGTACTGGGGCGGGCGCGGTAGGCGGCGCGGGCGCCGGTATCGCCACAATGCCCCCGGCAACCGACACGGCCCAGACCGCTGCCACGCCCTCCCACGCCGCGCTTACCGTTGACTCGGTTGCGCTCGACCCCGACCGCCGCGAAGTCACGGTCGGCGGCTCGCCCATCGCGCTCACGGCCCGCGAGTTCGATGTCCTCGCCCTGCTTATGGCGCATGCCGAGACCGTACTCACGCGCGAGCGCATCGCGCACGAGGCGCTGGGCTACGACTACGTAGGCGACACCAACAACGTCGACGTGCACATCGCGCACCTGCGCGCCAAGATCGAGGACGCCGGCGGCGCCCGCATCATCCAGACCGTGCGCGGGGTGGGCTATGTCTGCCGTGCGTAACGCCGAGGTCAAGCGCGTCACCTCCATCGCCCGCGCCATCAACTGGAGCTATATGTGGCGCCGCTTGATGAGCCACATCTGGCTCGATCTGTTACTGTTGGTTATTGCGGCGGCGATCCTCGTCTATGGATACAACCAGACGCTGCCCAACGGCGCGTTTACCGCAGGATGGATCCCCAGCGCCACCGTTCGCGGCATGTCGCTGACGCCCGCGCGCGGCTGGGACCTGATAACGCTCACCTATACCGTCGAGCTTGCGCGTACCACCAAGACTTTCCCCCTCGCGCAGGACCTCGTCACGCTATGGCCTCTCTACCTTGTCGTTGTGGGTTGGCAGGTCATCAGCGTGCTCAACATGCTCGGCGGCGCCCGCCGCGTGCGCCGCACCATGGCGCCGCTCAACGATCTGGCCCTGCGCGTGGACGAACTCGGCCGCATGCAGCTCTCCGGCGGCAAGATGGAAACGCTGGAGCAGGCCATCGAGCGCGCAAGCGTCGACTCGCCGAGCGTCACCACCGGCGACGCCGACCTGGCAAGCATCGAGGTCGCGCTCAACCGCCTGCTGCGCCAGATGCAAGAGGCAAAGCTGCAGCAGATGCGCTTTGTCAACGATGCAAGCCACGAGCTACGAACGCCCATCGCGGTGATTCAGGGTTACGTAAACATGCTCGACCGCTGGGGCAAAGATGACCCGGACGTGCTGGCGGAATCCATCGCGTCCCTCAAGGCCGAAAGCGAGCATATGCAGGAGCTCGTGGAGCAGCTGCTGTTTTTGGCGCGCGGCGACGCCGGACGCACGGTCCTGCGGCGTGCGAATACCAACCTGGCCGCGCTGGTCGGCGAGGTATGCGAGGAGTCACAGATGATCGATGCCGCGCACACGTATCGACTGGCGTACGACGCTGCGCTTGTCAGCGACCCGCGCTGCGACGCGCCCGTTGACGTGGCGCTCGTGAAGCAGGCTCTGCGCGTGATCGTGCAAAACGCCGCCAAGTATTCGGACGCGGGCACGCCCATCTCGTTTGGCGTAGCGCCGGATGCGGGCGCAGGCACGATCGACATAAGTGTTGAGGACGAGGGTATCGGCATGAACCAGGAATCCGCAGCTCACGCGTTTGAACGGTTCTACCGCGCCGACAACGCACGCGATGCCGGCGCGCAGGGCTCGGGTCTGGGGCTTGCCATTGCCAAGTGGATCGTCGATAGCCATGGTGGTGTCATTGGCGTGACCTCAGTCGAGGGCGTCGGCAGCCGCTTTACGATTCGCCTGCCGCGGTAGGGGCGTCTCTCACGAATCGAAGGTGAATGCTTTTCCGCGAAGTGAACGACCTATTTTGGACCCCCGAAGCATCCACACTTTTTGACGCCAAAACTGCAGGAAAAACCTTACGAAACCGCAGGAAACGGTGCCTCCAAAGTGTCGATGCTCCAGAGGTCCGATTTCACTCGTTCACTTCATGGGAAACCATTCACCTTCGTTTTACGGCAGCCCGTCAGTCACCCTCTCGGCATTAAAAATGGGGTAAGGCCACGTAGCCTTACCCCATTTTTCGTTAGCTATGGCAGCTTGTGCGCTACTCGCGGCACAGGTGCATGGCGAAACCGGCAAACTCGCGCTTAAAGTACACGAGCTTGGTGCCGCCGTCGGGCAGCAGCACGCGCGACTCCTCGTTGACCTCGAGCCCGCGCTCGGCAAACCACTTCTCGGCCGCATCGATGTCGTTGACAGCAAAGCCAATGTGGCCCTTGGCGCCACGACCGTTCTGCTTCATGATCTCGACCAGCGAATCGTTAAAGTACGAAACCGGGGTCTCGATAACGGGCAGGCCCATCATCGTCGAGAACAGCTCCGCGATCTCCAGGGCGTCTGCCGGGTCAGTGGCGTTAATGCCCACATGGGCAACGCGCATGCCAAAGAGCTCTACCGGGTTGGCGTTCTGCTCACTCATACAGTCAGCGCCTACTGAGCCATAACGTCGAGGACGGCCTTCTCGGCAGCGACGCGGTTCATGCCGGTCATGAAGGGCACGCCACTCACGTACGGGCAGGTGAGGCCCTCGGGGGCAACGGTGGTGGCGATCAGCAGGTCGGCGCCCTCGTCGCAGTAGTCCTTTGCCTCGGAGATGGCGCACTGCACGATCTCGTACTTGCCGGCGTAACCGTTGGCGTCGAGCAAGGTGGCGACCTTCTGGGCAACGAGCGTGGAAGTAGCAGCGCCAGCACCGCAAGCCAAAACGATCTTCTTCATAGGTAATGTCTCCCTTCATGGTTTACTTTAGGTAAGTGTACCGCAGCGAGCGATGGCACTCGGCCTCGATGAGCTTTTATGCCAGTTTGCTTGCGCGCTGCGTATAATACATCTAGTACGTGTTGTCATACCGCTCGCTTTATGAGCGACTAAGGACCCTAATATGCCCGATTCCCGCACCCTCTGGACCGCCGTCGTTATCATCTGCATCGCCGTGTCGGTGTTCTTTAGCGTCAAAAAACGCACCACGTTCAAGCGCCTGCAGCAGTTGATGGCCGCCAAACAGTGGGCCGAGTTCGATCGCTTGCTCGACGGCAAACTCACCAGCATGCTGTACCCGCGCTACAACCGCGACTACCTGCGCCTGAACTCCTATCTGCTGCGCGAGGACCACGAGCGCGCCAGCGAGATGTTCGACCTGCTGCTGGGACTCAACCTCCCCAAGATGCAGCGCGTCGATCTGGTGATCAAGGCCTTTAACTACTACGTTGGCCAGGAGGACCGCAAAAAGTCTAAGGAACTTTTGCACGAGATCAAGGGCTTTGAGGGCGGTCAGGCCGAGGCGGTCGCACACGAATGCCAACTGATGTACGACACGATGATCCTCAAGCGCCACAACGACATTCCCGAGCTGGAGCGCATGCTCAAGGAGGCCGGCGACGACCCGGTCAAGCGCTGCCGCCTGGAGTATCTGCTGGCGCTGCAGTACCAAAACAAGGGCGACGAGGCCAAGTTCCAAGAGTTCCTGGAGAAGTCGGGCCAACACTCGATGGCCGTCAACGCGTAACGGACGGCTTGTGCTAGACTTCTAGTCTCACGGGGGCGTGGCGGAATTGGCATACGCAGGAGACTTAAAATCTCTCGCCGCAAGGATTGTGGGTTCGAGTCCCACCGCCCCTACCATATGAAGCGTTCGAGCCCGTGTCCCCAAGGGATGCGGGCTCGTTTCTTTTTCACGCCGGCGGGACTCTAAGTTGCGGTGGAATAGTTAGAGGGCGCTGAGGCTCGGGGTCCAGCCGATGGTGGGTAGCTCGCCGTCGAGGGTCTCGTTGATGGTGGTGGCCATGCCAGCGAGCAGGCTGTTCTCGCTTACGGTGAGCGTGTCGTAGCCGCCGGCTCGCATAAGCTCGCGAATCACCACGGCACCAGCCAAGATCACGCCCGCGCGTTTGGGCTGTACACCCGGTAGCGCGGCGATGCCTTCCGCGTCCAACACAGACATGCGCTCGATAGCGGCCGAGACCTGCTCCAGCGACAGCTCGCGTAGGTGCACAAAGCTCGAATCGTACGGTTCCAGCTCGTGGACCAGAGCCACCAGCGTAGTCACCGTGCCGCCCACCGCGACTAAGCGTTCGGCGCGCTCAAAGTCGACAGGCAGGCCCTCAAAATAGGCGGCGAACTGCTCGCCTGCCCACGCGGCAGCGGCAGCAAGCTCGCCATCCGCGGGCGGCAGCGCCGAGAAAAACCGCTCCGTCACGCGACGGCAACCGATGTCCAGTGAGCGCGTTCCCTCCAGCGCAAAGACGCCACGCTCCGGCGCATAGACGCCCGTCGCGAGCTCCGTGGATCCGCCGCCCGAATCGGCAACAATGATGCGCTCGCCGGCAAAGTCGTGCGCCACGCCAAAAAACGTCAGGCGTGCCTCGACCTCGCCCGGAATCACCTGTGGCTCAAGCCCCAGATCGCGCAGGCCGTCCAGCAGCAGTGCTGCGTTGGACGCATCACGCGCGGCGCTCGTGCAGGTGGTGCAGATGCACGCGGCCCCAAAGCCACGAGCCTCGTCCACAAACATGCGGCACGCAGCGAGCACGCGCTCAACGGCCGCCTCGCAAAAGCGGCCCGTCGCGTCCACGCCCTCACCCAGATCGGTAATCTCGGTATGCTTGGACGATTCCACGATTGCCCCGCCCTCGACCTGGGCCAACACCAGTCGCGACGACACCGTTCCCAGGTCGATCGCGGCCACCTTATAGCGTTTGCAATTTGTCATTGCGAGCTCCCCTCCGGGCGCTATTTGCCGTTGGACACGACCGTCTGACCCTCGACGCCGTTAAACCCAAACAGCATGTCGAGCGCTTGGATGTACCACGGCGCGTCCTTACCGACTTCTTCGATTTCCTTGGCCACTTCGCTGGCCTTCTTGGCGTTTGAGGACTTTTTGCTCGACGAGGCATCCGAATCGTCGTCCAGGCCCTGCACTTCAATCCTCTTCTCGCCGGGCATCACCAGGCCCAGGTCCTCGGATGCCGCGTCCTTGATACCCTCCTCCGAGAGCAGTTTGTCGACGCTTTTTTGCAGGTCGTCGTTATATTGCTCGCGAATCTCGACCTGCTTGGCCAAGATGTCGCTCGAGCGTTTTGCCACATACAGGTCGCGCACGGGGAAATACAGGCTCACAAGCGCCAGGGCGACGACAATGCCAACAAACAGCCCCCGCTGGGGACCGTGGGTAAAGTCGTAGATTGCCTTGACCACCGCGTTATCGTTGGCGTAATGCATGAAGTCCGAGCCCGAAAGACGGTTCGAGGGCCTACTCGGCTTTTCATGCGTTTGAGCCGAGGAACGCTGAGCATGCTCCGAGTGCGCCGGGCGCACCGAACGTAGCGGGCGGTCCGTCGACGTATTCACTTGAGCACGGGAGTGTGAGGTACTTGTCGGGCGCTGCATGGAGCGGTCGGCGCCGGCGTAGGCGGACCCACCGAGCTGCACCGTGCGCGCACGGCGAGGCGACGGCTCACGCGAACCGGCGGAATAGTACCTGTTGTCGTAAATCTGATCCATGTGCGCCTTGTGCGGTTGAGGTTTGTTTGCGCTAAGTATTCTAGTTATAGCACGAGCGTGCGCACCACCTTCGACAGCCTTTGCTCGACATAAAAAAGGCGCTGAGCCATATGGCCCAGCGCCCACAGCGCTTTGCGGCGTCCAGCCAAGGCGGGGGCGGAACCGAGTCAGCCTCCCCCTCGCCAAATTCGCCCGTTTAGCGAATGTTGTAGAACGCGGCCTTGCCGGCGTAGCGCGCGCTGCCCTCGAGCTCGTCCTCGATGCGGATGAGCTGGTTGTACTTGGCGATGCGGTCACTGCGGCACGGGGCGCCCGACTTGATCTGGCCGGCGTTGACGCCCACGACCAGGTCGGCGATCGTGGAGTCCTCGGTCTCGCCGGAGCGGTGGCTCACGATGCAAGCGTAACCGGCCTCCTTGGCGGTCTCGATGGCCTCCAGCGACTCGGTGAGCGTGCCGATCTGGTTGACCTTGACCAGGATCGCGTTGGCGGCACCCAGCTCGATGCCCTTCTTGAGGCGCTCGGTGTTGGTGACGAACAAGTCGTCGCCCACCAGCTGCACCTTATTGCCAATGCGGCGGGTAAGCTCGACCCAGCCGTCCCAGTCCTCCTCGGCCATGCCGTCCTCGATGGAGATGATGGGATAGGTGTCGACGAGCTTCTCCCAGTAATCAACCATCTGGGCACTCGTGTACTCCACGCCCTCGCCCTTGAGCTCGTACATGCCGGTCTCGGCGTTGTAGAACTCGGTCGAGGCCGGGTCCATGGCGTACATGAAGTCGACGCCGGGCTTAAAGCCGGCCTTCTCCACGGCCTTGGTGATGTACTCGAACGGCTCGGCATTGGTCTTAAGGTTGGGTGCAAAGCCGCCCTCGTCGCCCACGCCGCCGCCCAGGCCGGCCTCGTGCAGCACGCCCTTGAGGGTGTGGTAGACCTCGGCGCACCAACGCAGGCCCTCGGCAAAGCTCGGGGCGCCCACCGGCATGATCATGAACTCCTGGAAGTCGACGTTATTGTCGGCATGCACGCCGCCGTTGAGGATGTTCATCATAGGTGTGGGCAGCAGATGAGCGTTGACGCCGCCCAGGTACTGGTACAGCGACAGGCCCGCCGACTCGGCGGCGGCGCGGGCAACGGCCAGCGACACGCCCAGGATGGCGTTGGCACCGAGCTTGGTCTTGTTGGGGGTACCGTCCGCGGCAATCAGCGCGGCATCGACGGCGCGCTGGTCGAAGGCGTCGAGGCCCACGACGGCGTTAGCGCA
>CAKURW010000011.1 GCA_934675795.1 uncultured Collinsella sp. | reverse complement strand
GCTGCGACGCGGAAATCGCGCGCCGTTGACGCGCCCCCGCAGTGCCCGCTTCCCCCGAGAACAATTATCAGTGCAGGCCACAAAGGCAGCGATCGGCAGCAGAATGCCCACGACCTTATCGACCACGGTCTTGCCGGCGGTACCGATCCACACGGCCAGGCACACAAAGATGTTGCACAGGATGCCGCGGAAGAAGATCGTCACCCAGTCGATCGTCACCTTGCCGGCGGCGACGCTCACCATGGAATTGGCGACCGCCTCGCCGTTGAGCTTGTAAATGCCGGCCATGTACACCAAAAAGACGATGAACAGGGCACCGACAAAGTTACCGACCCATACGACGACCCAAGCCTTGAGCATCTGGACCAGGGTGATCTTTTTGCTCTTGAGCGCGCAGACCATAAGCGAGTTGCCGGTGAACAACTCGGCGCCACACACCAGCACCAGCACCAGGCCCAGGCAAAAGCACAGGCCGCTCACGACGCGCTGGGCGCCCCAGCCCAGCGTGCTATCGCTCAAGAACACGGTAAAGAACAGGCCGCCGAAGGCAATGAACGCGCCGGCGAACATTGCCAACAGAAAGGCCTTAGCGACCGGCAGGTTGGCCTTGGTCACGCCGGCGGCCTCGGTCTTGGCCTCGATCGCGGCGGGCGCAAGGCAATCGGGAGCGGGATACTCTACCTTGTTATCTGCCATGTCAATCACTTCTTTCCTAACAAAATGGAGCAAGCGCGCCTACCGCTCTTGCCCCAAGCGGACAAAGTGGGAAAAGTCGTTGGCGGCCACGGCGTCGTACACGGCGTCGACGGCCTCAAAGACCTCCGGGGACATGGGGTTGTAGAACTCCGTATCGCCCGGCTGAATCCCTATGAAGACGATATCTTCGCACGATTGTTCAATCTCTTCGATCAGAATCGACAAAGGAAGCGAATGCGTGGTGAACATCGACTTGCGGGCCACATCGCGCTTGTCGAGCAGGCGGATGGACCCGACGGGCAGTGCCATGTCGGCGGCATCGACCAAGACCAGGCGAGGCGGACGCTCGCGCTTGACCTCGATGATGTCGTCTTCAGGCGTCTGGCCGCCGTCGATGGTGTACCAACCGGCGAGCGGCGCGTCCTCCATCTTTTTGGAGAGCACGGGGCCGGCGGCATCGTCGGCACGCAGCACGCTTCCCGCCGTGAGCACGATACCCGCAAACGGGGCGCCGTTCACACGGCCATCCACAACGCGACCCATTACTGCAACCTCCCCGTCAGATACACGCCCGACACATCGCGCACGCGCTCAACCAGATCGCGAAACTTCATTAAGAACGCAACCTGCTGGGCATGCAGGCCAAAGTCGTCATCGAACACAGAGATGCCGGCCTTGGCCGACCCGCGAAAACCGCGCTCGTCGAGCAGCGCATCGCAGACCTCGAGCAGCGACGGCACCGCCGCCTTGTCGAGCTGGCACTCGCCAAAGGAACGGATGGCCTCGAACTTGGTCTTGGCCTCCCCCTCCGGCAGCGCATCGACGAGCGAATAGAAGACATCCACCGGCACCGACAGGCGCGGCTCAAAGCAATCGAGCACGCCGGTGTGGTGGCCCACGGCGAGCGTGTAGTACAGCACGTCGCAGGCCTCCTGGGGAACGTCTTCCTCGGTCTCCACAAACTTACGCGTGAGCTCATAGAAGACCACCTGGTCGGGCGCATGGCCCAGGCAGGGGTCGGCGACGCCCTCGGCGGCCTCGTCGCTTGCGCGCGAGGCATCGCCAAAGGAGCCGCCGAGCATACCGGGACCCGCAAAGTAACCAGAGCGGTCCGTGAGCTCCATCTAGTGACCTCCGGCCAGCACCAGATCCTGCAGCGCCGAGTAGACCTCAACGCGGCGAGGATCGTCCTGCTTGTCGATGAGCAGCGCCATGGCACCGCGGATATCGCCCTTGGGCGCACCCTCGAGCGTGTCCATAAACTCGTTGGCCAGGTCGCGGCCGTAACGGTAGCCGCTCATGGCGCGAGCCTCGCGCTCGATAGCAACGCGCAGCTTGTACGGCACGCCGGGGTGCAGGATATCGGCCTGCTCGCCGGCGGCCTCCACCGTGGTCTCGGCATGGAGCTTTTGGTCCAGCAGACCGAGCGCCATGGCAAAGCCGTAGACGGTCTGCGCGGGGCTGGGCGGGCAGCCGGGGATGTAGACATCGACCGGCAGAATCTTATCCGTGCCGCCCCAGACGCAGTAGTTGTCGTAGAAGATGCCGCCGGTGCAGCCGCACGCGCCATAGGACACCACGATCTTGGGATCGGGTGCGGCCTCAAAGGCGCGCAGGGCCGGCATGCGCATGGCACGCGTCACGGCGCCGGTGTACAGCAGCACATCGGCGTGACGGGGCGAAGGCACGACCTTGATGCCAAAGCGCTCGACGTCAAAGACGGGCGTGATGGAACCGAAGATCTCGATCTCGCAGCCGTTGCAGCCGCCGCAGTCAACGCGGTAGACGTACACCGAGCGCTTGATCTTCTTAAGAAGGGTCGCCTTGGCCTTCTCGATGCTCTCGTCGAGCTCGATCTTGGTCGGGCGGTACTGAAGCCGCTCGGGCAAAAGCGTGGGTTCGGCCATGGTTACTCCTCCTTCGAATCAAAATCCATGATGATGCCCTCGACCGGCGCCGGACCGGCGGGAATCTCGGGCGCATCGGGGTTGAGCTCGCGGTCGATATACTCCGGGTTCACGCCGTGGCCGCCCAGATACTCCATGCCGGGGCCCTGGGGCTCGCCGGACGCAAGCGTCTCGTTGGCAGCCATGCCGGCAGCGTTGCCGGTCTTTACGGCCGAGGCGGCGCGCAGGGCGTCGAGCTCGCGCTTGCACTCCTGGCACATACCGACGGTACGGGCGGCCTGGATGGCCTCCATGCCGCCGGTCTTTTGCAGCAGGCACTTGGCGTAGTCGATCTCCTTATGCGGGGCAAACGGCTTGCCGCAGCGCGAGCAGTGCTCGAGCGTGTAGACACTCTTGCTGGTGAGATCGTCCTTGCTCATGACGGCCAGCTCAAACTCCTCGGTGAGCTTGATGGCCTCCATGGGGCAGGCTTCCTCGCAACGGCCGCAAAAGATGCAGCGACCGTAGTCGATCGACCAGGTGATGGTGTCGGCCGCAAGGTCGGTGTCCATGCGAATGGCATCGGCCGGGCAAGCCACGCCACAGGCTCCGCAGGCGATGCAGAGCTCCGCGTTGTGCTCGGGCTTACCGCGCATGTCCTTGTTGGTGGGGAACGGCGCAAACGGGTACTTGACCGTCGCGTCGCCCGCCTTGGCGTTGACCTTCCAAAGCTTCAGCATATTAGAGCGCCTCCTCATCGAGCGGAGCGGCTATGGTGCCCTCGCCCGCAAGCGGCGACTTGTCGCGCCAGACGTTCTCGAACTGCTCCTTGTCGAGCACGTGGTCGCGCTTGGCGGCGACATCGGTCACCGTCACGCGGTCGGTGCAGGAGTAGCACGGGTCGAGCGAACCGACGATCAGCGCCGCATCGCCCACGGTGTTGCCGCGGAACATGTAGCGCAGGACCGGCCAGTTGCTGTACGTGGCGGCTTTGGCGCGCCAGCGGTAGCACTTCTGGTTATTGCCGAGCATGGCCCAGTGCACGTCCTCGCCGCGCGGTGCCTCGGTGGCGCCGATGGCGTACTTGTGCGGGGTGTACTCCCAATCCGTGGTGAGGATGGGGCCCGACGGGCAGTTCTCGAGCATGGTCTCGATCATGTCGATCGAATCGTAGACCTCCTGGATGCGAACGGCGGTACGGCCGAAGGCATCGCAGGTGTCGGCCGTGGCGGCGTGCATCTTTTGGACGTCCGGATCGGCGTAGCCGTCGAAGGGATGGTCAAAGCGCACGTCGCGGGCATAGCCCGAGCCACGCATGAGCGGGCCGACCGGCGAGAAGTCGCGTGCGATCTTGCGGTCCAAGATGCCGATGCCACTCGTACGCTCAATAAAGTTGGGCGTGGAGAGCAAGACGTCGACGAGTTCCTGAACCTCGGAGCGCAGCTGGTGGATGGTCGTGAGCGTGGAGAGCTTCTGCTCGGCCAAAATGTCACGACGCACGCCGCCGATCACGTTGAGGCCGTAGGTCTTGCGGTGACCGGAGAGCTTCTCGGCCAGGTCCATAGACTTCTCGCGGACGCGGAAGAACTGCTGGAAGCCGGAGTCGAAGCCCGTGTAGTGCGACGCCAGGCCAATGTTGAGCAGATGCGAGTGCAGGCGCTCGACCTCGAGCATGATAGCGCGGATGTACTGGGCGCGCGGCGGGACATGAATGCCCTGGGCGCGCTCGACGGCCTCGGCATAGGCCACCGAGTGCGCGCAGCCGCAGATGCCGCAGATGCGATCGGCGAGGAACGTCACGGCGTCATAGTTCAGGCGCGTCTCGGCGACCTTCTCCATGCCGCGGTGCACGTAGAACAGACGATAGTCAGCGTCGACGATCGTCTCGCCCTCGACGAACAGGCGGAAGTGGCCGGGCTCGTCGGAGGTAATGTGCAGCGGACCCATGGGGACGAGCGTGGTCTCCTTGCCCTTGGTGTCGGCCAAGAACTCGTAGTTTTCCATGTCGCTCGCGGGAGCGGGACGGAAGCGGTAGTCCATGGAGTCCTTGCGCAGCGGATACAGGCCGCTGGGCCAATCGTCGGGCAGCACCAGGCGACGACGATCGGGCAGGCCCTCGGGGATCAGGCCGAACATATCGCGCAGCTCGCGCTCGCCCCACACGCAGGCGGGGACGAACGGCGTCACGGACGGGAACGTCATCTTGGCGGGATCGACCTCGGTACGCACGGTCACCCAGCCGGGGTCCTCCCCCTCCATGGAGATGACGTAGTACACAGCGTAACGGCCGCACAGACTGCGCTCATCGTTGCCGATGATCACGGGAATCCAGCCGTAGCGCTCGTAATACAGGTAGTGGACGGCCTCGGGCAGCTTGTCCTGCTTGACGGTAATCGTCAGCTGGTCCTCGCACTGCCACTCGACCTTCTCGATGCAGCCCGGAACGGCGCGGCGCAGGGCCTCGACGTGGCTCTCGCAGCGACGGGCATACACCTTGTTCTCAGTTTCAATCATTCGTTACTCCACCTCGCTCTGAGCGGTCTCGGTACCGAACACAGCGCGGTACATCGGCGTCGCGTGAAGTTCCTCGGTGCTCTGCTCGAGCACGATGCCGGTCGCGGTCTCCACACCGTGCACGAGAGGCAGCGGGGTGGCGATGCCAAACCACAAGATCATGACAGCCAGGATGATTTCGGGGATAAGCATGAGCGACGGGGCCTCATGCTTGCCCATGCCCTGGGGCGCATGACCGAATACCGACTTGAGTGCGATGCGGGTGAGCGCGGAGATGGCCACGGTAAGACCGAGGGCGACCACGACGACCAGCCACATGGGACCGGCGGTAACACCGGCGACAAAAGTCAGGAACTCGGAGATAAACATGTCAAAGGGCGGGAAGGCACCAAGACCGAGCAGCGCCAGGATGGCGAGCGCGGCGGTTGCGGGGGCAACCTCGACGACGCCCTGGATCTTGGCCAGGCTACGCGTGCCAAAGGCGTGCTGAATGTTGCCGGATACGCAGAAGGCAAGCGTCTTGGTAAAGCCGTGGAACACGCAGTGCAGCAGGGCTGCGGCGATACCCAGCGGGCCACCGATACCCAGGCACAGGGCGATAACGCCCACGTTCTCCACAGACGAGTACGCAAAGCGGCGCTTGAGGTCGTCCTGGCGAAACATCGAAAGCGCCGCTACCAAAATGGACAGCGTGCCGACGATCAACAGCAAAAGTTGCGGATACTCGGCACCCACAGCCTGGATAGTAAAGCCGTAGAAGCGCATGATCACGAGCATGGCGCACTTAAGCAGCACGCCCGAGAGCAGGGCCGAGACAGGGCTCGGGGCCTGGGAGTGGGCATCGGGCAGCCAAGTGTGCATGGGGAACAGGCCGGCCTTGGTGCCAAAGCCGATCACGACAAACGCAAAGGCGAGGCGCATGAGCGTCGGGTCGAACTGGTCGGCATACGGCAGCACGCACGACAGGAACGCGGCCTCGTGGGCGTTGGGAATTACGTCGGCTGCGTTGGCGTAGATCAGCAGCGTACCGAACAGGCCGAAGGCCACGCCGGCGGTGCAGACCATCGCGTACTTCCAAGAAGCCTCGAGGGCCGTCTTGTTCTTGTAGATACCCACGAGGAACACGGTGGAAAGCGTGGTTGCCTCCACGGCGGCCCACGTGAGGATCATGTTGTTGGACAAGCACGCGAGCAGCATGGTGAACACAAACAGGCTAAACAGCGCAAAATACTGCTTGGCGCGCTCGGCGGGCATGGAGCCCTCCTCGATATCGGCCTTTACATAGGGCAGCGAGAACAGCCCCGTAAGAAAACCGATAAAGCCGATGAGCAGCACAAAGATGGCGCCCAGCGAATCGAGGTGGAACCACAGGCCAAGAGCGCTCGCGGTTTCGCCGCTCATAAGGACGTCACCGGCCGTCATAATCGACAGCACCAGGACGGCTGCGACGGAGACCAGGTTGAGACCGGCAAACACGTTATAGGACGTGTTCTTGGGCAAAAACGCCATAACCAGCGAGAACACCAAAGGAGTCGCGAGCAGGGCGAGAATCAACGTTTCCATGGACTACCCCCTCAGCTCGGACAGGTCGCGCGCATCGAGCGAGTGGGAGTCGTCCCAAATGCGACGCACGACGATGGACATGATGATGACGGCAAAGATGGCGTCGGTGGCGATACCGATCTCGATGATCTCGGGAGCGGTGGGGGCCAAAAGCGCGAGCGTCACGTGGCTGCCGTTTTCCATAAGGCAGTAACCAAAGATCTGCTTCATGATATTGCGCTGCGAGATGATGCAGGTGAGGCCCACAAAGAAGTGAGCGAAGCTAATAGCGAGCGCAGGCGTTGCGACCTCGGCCGTGGGCAGGCTGATCTGCGTCACAACGGCAAAGCAGATCGCGACCTCGACGGCGATGATGCAGATGGCCCACGCGGGCTTAAGGCCGGCCTTGAGCGATGCGTCGCTCGGCTCGCCCATCTTCTTGTATGCGCGGTTAAGGATATAAGGGACCAGGACGACCTTGGTGATAAAGGCAGATCCAGCCCACATAAGCAGCTCCTGCGCACCGGTGGTGACACCGAGCGTGGCGAGAAGCCCCACGAGCACCAGCGACTGCACCGCATACCAGAGGATGGAATGTTTGATGTTCTTGGAGACGACCACCATGGTGGACGTGACGATCAGAAGGCCGCCAAGGATGTTGACGATCGAATAACCCATGTCGTTCTACCTCCTAACCGATCCAGCTGGCCGAAAGCGGGCCGCTGACGATGACCATGATGATGAGCACGATGAACACGAACGCCATCGCGCGGGGAAGCGGGGCTCCCGCAGCGACCTCGTCGCTCGGCTCGCCGGGCAGGCAATAGCCCATCCACTTGAGGAACCAGGCGAAGGTGGCGACGGTTTCGGCGACCATGATGCACACGAGCACCAGGATCGCGACGTTGCCGGCACCCACAGAAAAGCCGCCGGCGATGATCTGGAACTTCGAGAAGAACGTGTTCATGGGCGGTACGCCGGCAATGGCGAGTGCCGCGACACCAAAGCCCACGCCCGAGATCGGGTACTTCTTTACGATGCCGCGAAGCTTGGGCAGCATACGCGTGCCGAGCGTAAAGGAGAACGAACCGGCGATCAGGAAGAACAGCGTCTTGGCGAAAGCGTGGTTAAAGATGTGGCACACGGCGCCATCAAAGGCCAGCTGGCTGCCAAAGACCGAAAGGCCCAGACCAAAGAACACATAGGAGAGCTGGGCGATCGTGGAGAAGGCCAGCAGGCGCTTCATGTCCTTTTGCGGCAGGTACATAAGGAAACCAAAGAGCATGGTGACCATGGCGTCGATAATGGCGACCCAGCCCACGATCTCGGGAATCTCGCCGGCAGAGACGAGTGCGCGTGCGAACACGCACACGCCGACCTTAACCATCGAGGCGCCATGCAGGTAGGCCGAAACAGGCGTCGGCGCCTCCATGGCCGAAGGCAGCCACATGTACATGGGAACCTGTGCGGACTTGGCCCAGGCCGCAAACAGCACGAGCAAAAGAACGATAGCCTTGAGCTTGGCGTCGAGGCCGGCAATCGCGGTAATGGCGAAGGTACCGGTATGGGCAAACACGATGGCGGCGCCCAGATACAGGCCAAGCGCACCGATATGCGTAATGATCAGAGCCTTCATGCCGGCCTTCTTGGCCGTAGGCGTCATGTAGTAGCTAATGAGGCCCCAAGAGCACGCACCCGTGATCTCAAAGAACACGAGCTGGCCCAAAAGGGTCGAGCTGTACACAAGGCCGGCCATGGCGCCGATGAAGGTCGCGAGGTACGCGTAGAAGCGACGACGCGGTGCGTCGGGATGCTCACGGTTATTCTCGCTCATATAGGGAATCGAATAGATCACGACAAGCAGGCCGATACCCACAAAGGCGGGCGCGAGCAGCGTGCTCATGCGATCGAAGGTGAATCCCATGACGAGGGTCTGCCCAAACGAGATCAGGGGGACCTGCGTGTCGGGCATGCCGGCGCCAGCGAAATTCGCGGCGAGGGCGATGGTGCAGACCGTCGAGACGGCGGCACCCAAAACGCTGAACCACTTGGCGTACGGACGGGGGAACAGGGCGACGAGCACCGAGGCCACCATCGGGGCCGCGATAGCGACCAAGCCGAGAAGGGACAGACTGACTGCAAATGACATTGTTTCTCCCTTCTCCTACACGCCGACGACCACGAAGACAAACGCCAGAACGGCAATGCCAACGACGGCCCAGGTCTGATTGCCAAGCACCTTAAAACGCGAGCGCGAGCAGGAGTTCTCGATCACGCCGCATACGACAAAGTCGATCAGGCACTTAACAAGGAAGATGACCGCGCCCAGAACGGCGGCGGCGCCCACGGTCGCGGGCTCGCCCCAGGGGACGAAGATCGCGCAGAACCAGGCGACGACCAGGACCTGTTTCATAGACATGGCAAGCTTGGCCATGGCGAGCGACGGGCCGGAAAGCTCGGCGAGCGGGCCTTCCTGAAGCTCCTGCTCGGCCTCGGCCTGGTCAAAGGGCAGCTTGCCGAGCTCCATGTAGCAGGCAATCGCAAAGGCGATGCCGGCGAGAATCACGGCGACCGGCGCGTCGATGGCGCCCGTCATGATGTGCCGACCCATGGTGGCGATGTCGGTGGAGCCGCACACCAGGGCGGCGGCAAACAACGCCAGCAGCATGGACGGCTCGATGAGCACGCTCATGAGCAGCTCGCGAACACCGCCGATACCGGCGTAGGCGTTGGACGAATCCACACCGCAGAGGGCGAAGAAGAAGCGGGCGAGCGCCAGGCTGTACATGATGGTGATGGCGTCACCAAAGACCGGGATGGGGCTTTGCGCCGTAAAGAGCGGCAGACCCATCGCGAGCATAAAGGCGACGGCGAAGAACAGCGGCGGCATGATGCGCAGTGCAAAGCTCGCTTCCTCGCTCTGGGACTCGGGACGCGCAAAGAGCTTGGCCAGGTCGCGGTAGTCCTGCATGATGCTGGGGCCGCGACGGTTGTGCATCTTGGCGCGGATCACGCGGCCGAGACCGGAGAAGAACGGCGCGACGGCCATAACGACCACGCCCTGCAGAACGGCAAGTACGATGTTGTTCATGCTCTCCCCTCCTTAACCCATTTGCACGGCGAGCACGAGGAATACCACGAGTGCCGCGACGATGTAGCAGATATAGATGCTGTAGTTGCCGCCCTCGAGCTTAGTCGCGAGGTCGGCGAGCTTCTCGACACCCTTATGCGGGGCATCGACGAGAACCTTGTCGGGTACGGGCTCCACAGCCTCGGCCACACCGGTGAGCTTCTGGAAGAAGTGCGCGATGGACCAGCAGACGGCCGTGCAGCGGTCGCGCAGCGTGTAGAGCGGCTGCATAAACCAGGACACCTCGGAGGCAAAGGTCGTGGCCACGACGGGCATATGCTCGTTGGGAGCATAGCCGCACGCCCACGGCTGGGACTTCTGCACCTTGCCGACGGTCTTGAGCTTGCGATAGCCGCAGGCAAGGCCGACGAGCACCACGAGCGCAATAGCGATCGCGGGCGTGGAGGTGGCAGCGCCGGAGTATTGGTTCATGAGCTCCATGCCCTCGGCGGCAAACACGCCACCGTACGGATGCAGCACGGACGCGGCGACATCGACCAGCACAGGCGCGATCACGGGAGCGCCAATGCCCAGCACGACGCAGATGGCCGCGAGCAGGCCCTGTGCAAACACCATGGGGGCAGGAACCTCCTTGGCATTGGCCGCGGCCTCGGAGCGGGGCGCGGAGGCAAAGGAGACGCCATAGGCCTTGACGAAGCATGTGACAGCCAGCGCGCCGGTAATGGCAAGCGCGACGGCAGCGAACACGGCCACGATCATGACGGCCTTGTCGCCCTGCATGGCAGCGTTAAAGAGCGACTGGTAGGTAAACCACTCGGACACAAAGCCGTTGAAGGGCGGGATGGCCGAGATGGCAAGCGCGCCAATAAGGAAGCAGATGGCCGTAGCCGGCATACGACGGAACAGGCCGCCCATCTTCTCCATATTGCGCGTACCCGTGGAGTACAGCAGCGCACCGGCGCCCAAGAACAGCTCGCCCTTAAACATCGCGTGGTTAAACGTGTGGTAGAGGGCGGCCATCAGAGCCAGGACGGCGATGCCGACCGAGTTGAGCGCCATAGCGGCCATGGAGGCGCCGACGCCGAGCAGAATGATGCCGATGTTCTCGACGGAGTGATAGGCCAGCAGGCGCTTGATGTCATGCTCCTGCAGAGCGAAGGCCACGCCGAGGACCGACGAGATCGCACCGAAGACCATGACCATAAGGCCCCACCAGACCTGAACGCCCGAGGCGGAGAGCAGGTCGAGACCCACCTTGAGGATGCCAAAAATACCGATCTTGATCATGCCGCCGGACATGAGGGCCGACACGTTGGACGGCGCCTCGGGATGTGCCTTGGGCAGCCAGCCGTGCAGCGGGATGATACCGGCCTTGGCGCCAAAGCCAAAGAAGGCGAGCACGAAGCACACGGATGCGACCGCGGGGCTAAACTGCGTGGCGCGGAAATCCGCAAAGGCAAACGAGCCGCCGGCGAAGTTGGTCATGGTGAGGAAGCTCGCCATGATGAGCACGAAGCCCACGTGCGCGATCACAAAGTAGAGCCAACCGCCATGGATGGAGTTCTCGTTCTCCTCGATCACGACCAGGAAGTACGAGGTCAGCGACATAAGCTCAAAGGCGACCAGGAACCAAAACACGTTGTCGGCGGTGATGACGAGCATCATGGACGCCACGAAGGTGTTAAAGAAGAAGCCGGCGCGGCCCTTTTTGCCCGGGTACTCATCAAAGTAGTTGAGACCGTAGATCGAACCGGCAAACGCGAGCACCGAGATGAGCGCCACGAACAGGCCGGACAGCTGATTGAGCAGCAGCTGGAAATGGGCAAACGGGAAGAACACGATGGTGTCGACCGACGTGACATCGCCCAGCACGGCCTGGATACCGGCCACAAACGAAAGCACCGCGGCGACGGCGCCGATTAGGCAGCCGGCGGTCTTGGCGGCGTTATCGGCCTTGATCAGCAGAACCGAGGCGAGCGCACCGATGCACGAGACGGCAAGCGATGCGATAAACAGCGTCATGCTATCCATTGTTTACGCTCCCTTCTGCTTTCTCGGACAGGCCCTGGGCCACAGCGGTAACGTCAACGACTGGACCGTTTTCGATCGAGCGCAGGCGCTTGGCCTCGTCGAGCTCACGATCGGCCGCGCCGCCCATGACGGTCAGCGCCTTGGTGGGGCACGCCGCCACACAATGCGGGCCGTCCGGATCGAAGGCGCACAGGTCGCACTTGACAGCGCAGGTGTACTGGCCGGGAGCCCACGTCAGCAGGCTGCTCAGGGACTTAGGATACGAAGGCGTCGGGTCGCACATGCCTGCGACACCGGCGATAGACGTGCCATCGGGATGGATGGCTCCGAAGGGGCACGCGATGGCGCACAGCCTGCACCCGATGCACTCCTGCTCCTTGACGTGGATGCGATCGCCATCGTGCTCGATGGCATTCACCGGGCAAACCTCGGCGCAGGGGGCACCCTCGCAATGGTGGCAGGCAAGGGCGGCCGAAATACCGCCGGTCTTCACGAGCGCCAAGCGCGGCGTATCCTGAAGACCCTGCATCCGGTGGGCGTCGGCACAGGCGGACTGGCATGTTCCGCAGCCGATGCACCTCTCCGGGTTGATGTCGATGAAGCGGTTCATCCCCACTTCCTTTCAAAATAACGGGCCGGGCTCCCGAACGTACGGGACGCCCGGCCCAAAAAGCCAACGAGAACGGGACTACACGATTTGGTTCACGTGCGTCTCGTCATCGAACTTGGCGGCGCCGGGCTCAACGTCCTGGGGAGCGGCGGCGTCCACCAGAGCCTGCTTGAGCTCGGTGTACTGACGCTCCACCTCGCCCTCAGCCCAGACCTGGTCGGCGATAGCGTCGACCTGGCAGGCGGAGAACTTGTCCTCGGGCGTATGCGAGACCGGGTCGACCTTGTGAATGGTCAGCTCGTTGCACTTGCCGATCCACCACTGGTAGGTCATATAGACCGTGCCCTTG
Organism: uncultured Collinsella sp.; assembly: GCA_934675795.1. Lineage (GTDB taxonomy): Bacteria > Actinomycetota > Coriobacteriia > Coriobacteriales > Coriobacteriaceae > Collinsella. The sequence continues at coordinate 33,429 of CAKURW010000011.1, read as the reverse complement.
TTGATGCGGTCGCTCACGTCGGCGCGGCTGTATACCTGGCCACGGCGGCTGTGAATCGAGACGATGTCGCCGTTCTTGATGCCGCGTGCCTCGGCGTCCGCGGGATTCATGCGGACAAAGCCGGGCTCGTCGGCGAGCAGCGCCAGCGTCTTGCAGTTGCCAGTCATCGAGCGGCAGCTGTAGTGACCGACCTCGCGAACGGTGCACAGAATGAGCGGGTACTCATCGTCGGGAAGCTCGGAGGGCGCCTCCCAGTCGTGCGCCATCAGGTTGGCGCGGCCGTCCTTGGTGGTGAACTTGCCACCAGCGAACATGTCGGGCGTACCGTGGTCGTTCACATCGGTGCTCTTGACCGGCCACTGGGCGTAACCGCCCTCGGGAGCCATCTTCTCGTAGGTCGCGCCCACAAAGTTGGGGCACAGGCTAATGCACTCGTTCCAGATCTGCTCGGTGTTGTCGTAGTGCATGGGATAGCCCATGCGCGTGGACAGGTCCGCGAAGATCTCCCAGTCGTGGCGGCACTCGCCCTTGGGCGGAACGGCCGCGTCAAAGTGCTGGAAGCTACGGTCGGATGCGGTAAAGACACCCTCGTGCTCGCCCCAAGAGGTGGCAGGCAGGATGACGTCGGCGAGCATGGTCGTCTGCGTCATAAAGATGTCCTGGCAAATGAACAGATCCAGCTCGGAGAGCGTCTTGCGCATACCGGCCGAATCGGGCTCGGTCTGCACCGGGTCCTCGCCGTAGTTGTAGAAGCAGTGCACCTTGCCCTCGTCGACCAGGTGGCCCAGGTCGGTGAGCTTGTAGCCCTCCTCGAGCGGGAGCTTTTCCTCGGGCACGCCCCAAGCCTTGGCAAACTTGGCGCGAGCGGCGGGGTCGGTGACTTTCTGGTAGCCAGGGTACAGGTTGGGCAGCATGCCCATATCGCAGGAGCCCTGGACGTTATTCTGACCGCGCACGGGCGCGAGGCCGGAATTGGGTTTGCCGATCTGGCCGGCAACGCAGGCGATGGAGGCGATGGTGTGCACCGTCTTCAGGTTCTGCTTCTGCTGGCATACGCCCATGCCCCAGCCAATGATGGCAGAAGGCTTCGCCGTGGCGTACATCTCGGCAGCTTGGTGGATCAGCGCGGGATCGACACCCGTGATGTCCTGTACGGATTCGGGAGTGTAGTTCTTGATGGTCTCCCACCACTCGTCAAAGCCGTTCGTGTGCTCGGCGACGAATTCCTTGTCGTAGAGGCCATCGTTGACCAAGCAGTTGGCAAAGGCGTTGAGGAACGCAACGTTGCAACCGTTCTTGATCGGAAGGTAGAGATCGGCGATACGCGCGGTTTCGATATGGCGCGGATCGGCGACGATGATCTTGCAACCCTTTTCTTTGGCTCGCACGATACGCCTTGCGACGATGGGGTGCGAATCGGCAGGGTTATAGCCGAAGAGGAAAATGCAGCCCGCATCCTCCATACCGGGGATGGAGCATGACATGCAACCTGAACCAACCGTGTCCATCAGACCGAGGACAGTAGGGCCGTGTCAAGTACGGGCGCAGTTGTCCACGCTGTGGGTGCCGATGCACGCACGCGTAAACTTCTGCATGACGTAGTTCGCCTCATTGCCGCCGCCTCGCGAAGAGCCGGTGGTCATGACAGCGTTAGGACCATATTCGTCAATTATGGCCTGCATCTTAGATGCGGTGAAATCCAGTGCCTCGTCCCAGCTTACGCGCTCAAGATCCGCGCCCTTAGTGCGGCGGATCATCGGGTGCAGTACGCGAGGAGTCAAGATCTTGGTGTCGTTGATGAAGTCGTAGCCGCTCATGCCCTTAAGGCACAGCTCGCTCTGGTTGGTGATGCCGTTGAGCGGTTCGGTGCCCACGACCTGGCCGTTTTGGACCAGGAGGTTAAACTGGCAACCGGCGCCGCAGTACGGGCAGATCACTTTATGCTTCTCCATGACACCCTCCTTCCTTTCTCTGCTACCGAATGCTCGGTACTTATTTGACAATCATTGGGCCTGTAAGGCCGCCCGCCTACGCCTCGTTTTCGATGGTGGCGCGGGCACGCTCGGCAGTCAGTTCTGCCAGGCGCTCCTCGTCTACCAGGGTGAGGCCCTTGGTCGGGCACGCCTCGGCACACGCCGGACCGCCGGGACGGTCCACGCACAGGTCGCACTTGAGCACGAAGCTCTTTGTCTGCGAACCCACGCGCACGTCGCCCATCAAGACGGGGACCTGCGTGGTCGCCACGCTCACGGCGCCAAAGGGGCAGGCCATGACGCAGCTCTTGCAGCCGATGCAGTTGTCCTCGTTGACGCCGATGCGATGGTTCTTTGGATCAAAGAACAAGGCGCCCGTAGGGCAGGCCTTGGCGCACGGGGCATCCTCGCAGTGATGGCAAGCCACCGGTGCGGAGATCTCATACGTACGCGTCACGCGCAGGCGCGGCGCGGCGATGTTGCCGGGGATATCGTGTGCCTCGATACACGCCGCCATGCAGGTTTGACACCCAATGCAGCGCGAGGAATCGGCTACGACTCGTTTATTGCCCATGTTGTTCACTCCCTCCTGAATCCCATGCCGGAGAAACCCTGTCGACGTTGCCCCAAGCCGCCCGTGGCCTGGCATCGGCGTATCGAATGCATGCGGCGAAACAGGCACTCGGTAGAATTTCTCCAACGGTATACAGGTTGAATATACGCAGTTGCAGGGGGCAAACTTGAGCATAAGCCCTGCAATACGGGTGTATTGCAGGGGTTTTGGCAGGTTGGAATTATTCTCGATAGGATATAAAGGTGAGTGTATTACACGCGTACGTTCGAGAGAGATTTCACGCCCGCTTCTAAAGGATGTAGTACGTTTGTAATATTGTTCACACTCAATTACTTGAGTGCAATAAAGTAGTCGTTATAAAATTGGCTATTATTAGCCGATACTGTATTTGACTATTCATATTGCCCGCTCATTAAGGGAGGCCAGTGATGTCATCGACTCAAAAACGAGCCATCCTGCAGGTGCGCATTCGCGAGGAAGACAAGCAGCATGCCGAGCATCTCTACGACGCCATGGGCACATCGCTCGCCGAGGCCGTCCGTCTTTTTGTCGCGCAGAGCATTTTGATGCGCAAGCTTCCCTTTAAGCCGGTCGCCGTGCGCTCAAAGGACGGCACCGCCGCCTATGGATCGCTCAAAGCATATGGGGACCCCAATCGCCGCTCCGAGGAGCGCAATGCCTGGATTGAGTATCTTGCCACAGAAAGCGACGATTCGATTTTGGGTCCCGAGGAAGTAGATATCCATGAGTAGCACCATCATCGACGAGACCGTCATCCTGCGCTACCTGCTTGACGACGACGAAGTTCTGTCACCGCGTGCCGCCAAGGTCATCGCCACGCGCACCGCTCGTGTCTACCCCGAAATCATCACGCGCGTCGTGGTCACGCTGCGCGACGTCTATAAGGTTCCCCGCGTTGAGATTGCCGCGGCCTTGAAAAGGCTGCTCGATGACGTCATGGTCGACGAGCCCACCGTTGTCGCCCTTGCCGTCAAACTCTTTGGCAAGACCCATATGGACTTTACCGACTGCCTCCTCGCAGCCCGAACCGCCATCTACAACGATGATGTCGTGAGCTTTGGCAAGCCCATCATCCAAGGCATGATCGATTACCGCCACAAGCGCCAAACCGCAGCCGAAGCCCGCAGCCGAAGCACCGACTCCCGCAGTCGAAGCACCGACGCCCGCAGTCACAGCACCGACGCCACCATCGACAAGCTCCGCCACCAACCCCGCCACTAACCGACAGGCAACGGCATCGCCCGCCCCTCAGCCCCATCCCCTCCTAAGTTGCGGTGAAATACGGACTATTTCACGCCTTTAAAGGCCTCGATAGTCCGTATTTCACCGCAACTTATTAAAGGTTGGCTGCGAACGATTTCGCTATCGGGAGTCGGCGTAGGGTTTTGTTGTCGGAATGCCGTAACCGCGCATCATGGCACCGAACGATTCCACGTCGTAGGTGTCCGAAAGTTTGAAATGAATGACGTTGTGGCCCATGGCGCGAAGGTTCGCGTCGCGCATGAGGGCCGCTCGATAGGTTTTTGCCGCCGCTTGCTCTGGATCATCTTGAGCTTCGTCTTCAAACTTACCCAGCCCATGCAGCTCTGCCAGCGTCCATGAGCCGTCTGGCATCTGCCAGCCATAATCTGCTAGATAATAACCAGCGTTTCCCGGTCGCGTTATCTCAACTTGAAGCTCAGGCGCGGCAACCCCAGCGAGAATCATCGCTGCTCTCGCCTCGGACTCGCCACCATTGTCTGACCTGCCGTCCATATGCTCAAAAACGTCAAAAGCACGCGCGATGCCATGCAACCCTCGGCAATTTGCCTGCGCATATGCTCGCAGCTCTTCACGTTCGACATCGTACTCACGGGCCAAGCCATCGACATAGCCCAGCGCATAGCGAAAGGCGCTCGTTCGGGCGATATCAACAACCGTTCGATACGGATCCGTCAGCGTAAACAGACCGAGCCGCCACACTTCGCCCGCCCGCCAGCGCTTGTATTCAACGAACTCATACGTATCGCGCCTTGTAGACCGAGGCAGCAGCACTTGCACTTTATCCAGAAGCGTATAAGCCGAGCCGATGCCATAGAGCAGCGCTGCCGTCGATCCGCAAAACACAGCATCCGGTTCAACGACCGCAATAGCGGATGCCAGCTGAAAGATGCGATCTTCAACCCCAAGATTATTCCAATAGACCGGATCCGCATACACGTGGTTGTAAAGACGAAGCATAAGCTCTTCCTGCATAAGCTCGCGCGCACGGCGTTCTTCCCAAGGATCAATTGTTATAAGCAGCTGTCCATCTTGATGAATTCCAACGGCCGAGAATAGCATCCTTGCATATGACTGCGGAAAATGTTTGCCTTTATCGAGCATGGCCAACCCCATAACCATCACGGCGGAGAGAATACCATTACGCTATCGCATGCTTCCGTTCGCAGGCCTTGCCAAAAGCTGACCAAAAGCTTGACGCCGCAGGTCAGAGCTTCAAAAAATATTTCCACTCTCGGTAGACGGTCGCTACGACCCTCCCAACGGCATCAAAATCCAACCTTACAAATAGTTGCGGTGAAATACGGACTACATGGGCCATAAAAGCCGAAAAACAGTCCGTATTTCACCGCAACTTAGGTGGGGATGTGGGGTCCCCGGCACGTTTACGAAAACGGCTCTGATCCCAAAGGGAATCAGAGCCGTTAAGCTATCTTATGGAGCGGGCGACGGGAATCGAACCCGCGTCATCAGCTTGGAAGGCTGGGGTTCTGCCATTGAACTACGCCCGCAAGATATGGTCGGGACGACAGGATTTGAACCTGCGACATCCTGCTCCCAAAGCAGGCGCGCTACCAAACTGCGCCACGTCCCGAAGGTGTTGAGCAGCTAAGGTCTAAACCTTGCGTGTCCCAAAGCGAAGGAAATTATAGGGGAGACTCCCCGCCTGTGCAAGCGCAGAAACCCTAGCTCCTCGAATGTGCGACAAACTTGCTGTGGAGCAGACCGATCACAAACGCCACCACGGCGACCGGTGCCCACGCGGCTCCAATGTCCGCCAGCGGCAACGCATCGAACGGCAGCCACGCGCCCGCAAAGAATGCGTCGCGAACCGAGGTGATCACGCTCTGCACCGCGACAACGCCGCCGACCCAGACCCACACCTGCGGATGCGCGTCGCAAAAGCCGTGCATCAGGCCCATAAGTACCAGCACAATGGCAACGGGATACAGGGCATTGAGCATAGGCACCGAGAACATAAGGATCACGTCGAGGCCCACGTTGGAGAGCACGCACGAAAACGCCGCGAACACAAAGGCGAGAATCGCGAAGGGACGACGCATGGCCTCCTCGGAAGCCTCCGCTCCCCCTTCGACCACATACGTCTCGCAGAAGTAACGCGAGCAGCAGCTGATAAGGCCAATACACACATTCATGCAGGCGAGGAAGAAAATCGCAAAGACCACGACCGTGCCGGCTAGGCCAAAGTGCATAGAGGCCGAACGCGCAAGGATCGCGGCGCCGTTGGTGGCGTAGGGCATAACCGTGCCGAGCTGCATACCGGCAAGCGCCAGGCCGCAGTAGATGATGGCCATGAGTACGCCGGCGATCACACCCGAACGCGAGATCTCGAAGGCCACGCGCTTATCGTCGGTAACGCCGAGCTCATGGATGGTCTCGGCGATGATGATGCCAAAGGCGAGCGACGCAAGCAGGTCCATGGTCTGGTAGCCGGTCAAAAAGCCCTGCACGGCAGCACCGGCATTGTAGGGAGCCTGCGGCGCGGCAGCGGGACCCAACGGCGAGACCACAGCGGCACCCACAACCAGCACGATAAGCGCAATGAGCGCGGGGCCCGTAATGCGACCGAGCACGCGCGTGATGACGCCCGGACGCAGCGTGAGCGCAAACGCGACGACAAAGAAGCCAACGGCAAACACCAGGCGAGCCGTGCCAAGCGAGACGCCCTCGGGCAGCAGTGGCACCAGCATCTCGAAGGCCGTGGAGCTCGTACGCGGAATGGCCAGGCACGGGCCGATCGCTAAATAGACCGCCGCGACAAAGAACTCACCGAACTTGGGGTGCACGCGGCCGGCAAGCTCGCGCGCCGTTCCGGCAAGCGCCACGGCGATAAAGCCCATGACGGGCAGGCCGATGGCGGCGATGAGAAAGCCGAGCATGGCGACCGGCGTGGCAGAACCTGCCTGCAGCGCCAGCAGTGGTGGAATAATGAGGTTGCCGGCGCCAAAGAGCATCGAGAACAGGGCGATGCCGACGGTGACGACATGGTCGGAGCGCAGACCGCGCGGCGCGGATGAGGCCATAGACACACCTTTCGGGTCGAAACAAAAACGGGACGGGCAAAAACACCCGTCCCGCAAGTATAAACGGTCTAGCAGTTTTAGCAGGCTAAATCGCACAGAGCATCGATAGCCGTGTCGACTTCTTCGGTCGTGTTGAAATACCCAAACGAGAAACGGACGACGCCCTGGCGCTCGGTCCCCAGCGCACGGTGCATGAGCGGGGCGCAATGGGCGCCGGGGCGCGTCGCAATCCCCCACCCCTGCATGAGCGCATCCGAGATCTCGGCAGAGTCGATATCGCCAACGTTGAGCGACACGATCGCCGAGCGCGTCGGCTGGTCAAAGGCACCGTAGAGCTTAATCCCCGGAATCTCGCGCACGCCGGCAAGGAAGCGATCGGCGAGCGCACGCTCGTGGGCAGCAATCGCGTCGACCCCACCCTGGGCCTCGATAAAGTCGAGGCCAGCGGAAAGGCCCGTGATGCCATGTCCGTTGAGCGTACCGGCCTCTAGGCGTGTGGGCCACTCCAATGGCTGCAGCTCATCGAAGCTGTGTACACCGGTGCCGCCCATGGCCCACGGAGCCACTTCAATGCCCTCCGCCACGGCCAGACCGCCGGTGCCCTGCGGGCCCATGAGCCCCTTGTGGCCGGTAAAGCACACCACGTCGAGCCCCATGGCCCGCATATCGATATGCGCCGTACCGGCAGACTGCGAGGCATCGACGATCACCAGCGCGCCGGCCGCATGGGCCATGGCCGCTACGCGCGCAATGTCGACCGCGTTGCCGGTCACATTGGAGGCGTGCGTCACCACCACGGCACGCGTGCCCGGCGTGACCAGCTGCTCGAGTTCGTCGTAGTCGAGCACGCCGTTGGTATCACAGCCCGCATGCTCAACCGTCACACCCTGCTCCGTCGCCAAGCGGTTGAGCGGACGTAGCACCGAGTTGTGCTCGAGCACCGTCGTGACCACGCGGTCGCCGGGGCACACCACCCCGTTGATGGCGGTGTTGAGCGCCGCCGTGGAGTTGGGCGTAAAGCACACATGGTCCGCCCTCGGGCAACCCAAAAGGCGCGCGAGCTTGGCACGGCAGCCGTGGATGGTACGCGCCGCGTCGAGCGCACCCGACGTCGCGCCGCGTCCGGCATTGCCGAGCGAGCACATCGCCTGCGTCACGGCATCGATGACCGTCTGCGGCTTGTGCATGGTCGTCGCCGCGTTATCCAGGTAGATCATCGCACGACCTCCCACATATTAATCACGGTATAGCCCTCAGTTGGAACGCCCGCCGCGGCGAGTTCGCCGCGCAGCAGCTCCTCATCGACAGGCAACGCCTTCCACGCCAAACCGCAGCCGGCAGCGACCTCCCCGGGCACGGGAATCGTCCGCCCGGGAAGACCGCGCTCGATGCACAGGGACTCGCAACCCATGGCGGCCGCCGTGGTGGGAAACGTGATGACAAGCGCCGGGCGCTTCTCCCTCATGGCAACTCCAACCAATACGCTACGGGCGCACGACGCGCGCGGCCTGCTCCATCTTCTCCACGATCACGTACATGTTGGTGACCTCGCCCACCGCAAGCTGGTCCTTAATGCCAAAGTGGTCCAGGCAGGTACCGCAGGTGAGAATCTCGACACCCTGCTCCGCCAAGCCCTTCAGGTCATCGAGCACCGGCGAGCCCTCGACGGTGAGCTTGGCACCGCCGTTGTAAAACAGCATAGTCGCGGGCAGCTCCTCCTGCTGCGTCACGGCAAAGATGAAGGCCTTCATGAGCTTGTGGCCCAGCTCATCGTCGCCGCGGCCCATGCAGTCGGTGTAGACGGAAATGACGAGCTTGCCCTTGCCGGCGCTGGCATTACAGAAGACAGCGCCATCCTGCTCGGGATCGGCCACGGCAACGGCGCCAGAGGTCGCCACGGTCACGTGCCACTCGGCGTCAGAAACCTTCTCGACCGAGGCCGTGCAACCCTTCTCCTGCGCCATCTTGGAGATGTTCTTGACGGCGGTCTCGTTATCGACCGAGGTCACGACGGTGCCCTCGCCATCGAGCTGCTTCAGAGCTTTGAGCGTCTTGACGACGGGCAGCGGGCAGGCATCGCCCATGGCATTGACTTCAATCTTGGTAGACATAGTTTTTCCTTTCAAAAGGGACCGCCCAGAACAGTAGGCGGTCGCATAAACGGTTTTCCTTAATGCACAACGCGAACGGCAGGACCGCCTGGCACCGGCTCGCACACGCGACCGACGACGGCGGCGATGCGACCCTCGGCATGCAGACGGCGCGCAAGCTCATCCACATCGGCAGCAGGTGCCGCGATAAGCAGGCCACCAGACGTCTGCGGATCGTACAGCGCATCCAGCATGCCCGGCTCCAGGTCCTCGTCGGCAGCCACGCGCGGGCCAAAGAAGTCCTGGTTGCGGTAGGAGCCCGCGGGGATAATGCCCAGACGCGCCATGTCGAGCACCTGGTCAAAGAGCGGTACCGCCCCCGACGCAAGCTCAACTTGCACGCCCGAGCCCTCGGCCATCTCGCACGCGTGCCCGATCAGACCAAAGCCCGTAATGTCGGTGCAGCCGTGAAGCTCAAGTCCCTCGGCCAGACGAATCGGAGCCTCGTTGAGGGTGCGCATCGAGTCAAACATGGCCGCGGCCTCGTCCTGCTCGATGAGCTCGCCCTTAATGGCCGTGGTGATAATGCCCGAGCCGATCGCCTTGGTCAGCAGCAGAACATCGCCCACGCGTGCGCCGCTGTTGGCGAGCATGCGGTCGAGCGCGACAAAGCCGCTCACAGACAGGCCATACTTGGGCTCGTCGTCGTTGATGGTATGGCCGCCCGCGATGGAGCAACCCGCCTCGACGCACTTGTCGGCGCCGCCCGCCAGAATCTGACCGGCACCCTCGATGCCCAGACAACTGGGTATGCAGAGTAGGTTCATGGCATGGCTCGGCCGCCCGCCCATGGCGTAGATGTCCGACAGCGAGTTGGCCGCGGCAATCTGGCCAAACAGAAACGGATCGTCGACCATCGGCGGGAAGAAGTCGATGGACTGCACAAGCCCCAGGTTCTCCCCTACGCGGAAGACGCTCGCATCGTCAGAGGTATCGAACCCCACGAGCAAGTTGTCGTTATGCACATTTGGCAAGTCGCCCAGGACCTGGGCGAGGGCTCCAGGAGCCAACTTAGCGGCTCAACCGCTCGCGGCCGTCATAGACGTGAGTCTAATCTGATCGTCAGCCATCGATACCTCCTCTCATCGGTCAATCATTTTCTCCCAGTATACGCATGAATGCGAGCCTGCGGCGGATGCATTAATTGAGCGCCTGTGCGCGAATCGCCGCGCCAATCGCTCCGGCAAAGCGAGCCTGGGGCGAGGTGGTCACCGGCGACCCCAGCAGCTCGCCCAACCGCTCCACCACGAAGGCGTTCTCGCACAGGCCACCGGTCAGGTAGTACGGGGCGCCCGCGGCCTGCCCGGCCATGGTCGCCACGCGCGAGACCACGCTGTCGATCACGCCACGTGCAATGTTCTCGCGCAGCTCACCGCGACCGATCAGGCTGATGACCTCGCTTTCGGCAAACACCGTGCACATGCTGCTGATCTTGGTGGGCTCACCGGAACGCGCAAGGTCGGCCATCTGCTGTTGGGAAATACCCAGACGGTCGGCCATGATCTCCAAAAAGCGCCCCGTACCGGCAGCGCACTTGTCGTTCATGGCGAACTTGGCCACGCGGCCACTTTTAAGCTGAATGACCTTGGTGTCCTGGCCGCCCACGTCAATCACCGTGCCGTGATCGCCAAACAGGCGCACGGCACCGGTGCCGTGGCAGGTGATCTCGGTCACGACCTTGTGCGCATAGGGCACGGCGACACGGCCGTAGCCAGTCGCGATCACGCGCGCGTCGTCGGCAGCCACGTCGTAGCCAGCCGCTGCCAGTGCCTCGCGCAGCCGCTCGGAAGCATCGACCGAGGAGAACCCGGTTGGCTGCACGCACGTCCACGCCACCGAACCCTCCCCGTCGACCACAGCAGCCTTAGCCGCCGTAGACCCGATATCGATCCCGATCCCTATCATGGCTCTCTCCCAATCTAAACATCAAAGGTAGCGGCGCGTTCAGGCGCCTTAGCTCTAGGTTTCTCAGGTGCCGGAGATTGCCCCGAAAGAGGAGCGCAGCGTACTTTGGGTACGCAAGCGACGGTTTGAGGGGCAAGATCCGGTGCCTGAGGAAGCTAGAGGGTTTCGATGAAGGCGGCGATGCGGGTCTCGATCTGACCCATGTCGCCGTTGCTGTAGTCGGTCTCGATCTTCATATACGGAATACCCGCACCCTCGACGGCCTCCTGCATGCGCGCGCTCTCAACGTTGAAGGTGTGGCAGGCCTGTAGCACGCTCTCTACCACGCCATCGACATGGTACTTCTCGCACATGGCCAGCGTGTTCTCCATGCGGCCGTCGTTAGGCGTCATGACCGAGCAGTTGATATCCAGGTAGCGGTCGGCGATGGCGCGCAGAATGTCGGGCGCGTCCGGGTCGATCATCATGGCCGCCGTGCGCTCGCCCGAGCAATCGTCCATACACACGACCACACCGCCGTTGGACTCGATGGTGCGACCGATCTTGTTGATTACGCCGCCCACCGGGCAGCCGGTGATCAGAATGCGCTTGGCGTCCGCCGCAACCGGGCGCTCGCCCGCGTCGTAGGCCTCGCGCAGCTTGGCAACCTTTTGCTCCAGCTGCTGCGTATAGGCCTCGATATCAAAGCTGAACGTACCGGCAAACATAGTGCTCATCAGGTCGACACCGCTCATGGCCGCAGGCTGGTTGGCCTGAAGCGCGAACATATCGAGCTGCGCCGCACGCAGGCGATTGCGACGACGGACGGCGGCGCGCAGGTCGTCATCAGTAATCGTGATGCCGTAGAAGCCCTCGAGCTCCTCCTTGAGCAGGCAGCACTCCTCGTACCAGCCCTCGCGCTCGTAGGCACGGTCGCGACCCTGCGGAAGATGCAGAATGTGCGTGCGCTTGAGCTCGCTGAGCAGCTCGTACATCTTCTTTTTGCCGTCGCAGGTGGTCTCGCCGATGATCATGTCGCTAAAGTACGTAAACGGGCACTTTTGCGAGTAGGCAAAGCCATAGGTCGACTTGATGAGCGGACACAGATTTGCCGGCAGCACCTTCTCGGCCTCGGGAATCACCTCATCGGACGTGCCGCACAGCGCCACGCTCGCAGCCCCCGCGGCATCGATAATCTCGAGCGGCGTGTAGCTGCACAGAAAACCGACCAGGCGATTACCCGCCTGCTTATAATCCTTGACGCGAATAAACGCCGCCTTGCGTTGCTCGTTGAACTCCTCAAACGTGGACGGCAACGGCTGCTCAATATTTTCCGACATATAACTCCTTAACAAACCTTTTAACCAACCAAGGAAACGGCTTTCCCAGGTGCCCGAGGTTGCCGTGAAAGATGAGCGCCGCATACTTTGGTAGCAAGCGACGGTTTGAACGGCAAGATCGGGTGCCTGGGGAAACCGCCGAGACGGATAGCCCTAAATGGTTTCCAAGAAAGCCTCGATCCTGGTTTGCAGCTGGCCTGCGTCCTCGCCGGCGTAGTCGGTGGTGATATGCATAAACGGAATGCCCGCCTCCTCGGCGGCCTTCTCCACGGCAAACGACTCCATCTCGTAGAGCGTGCAGAACTGCAGAGCCACGTCGACGATGCCGTCGGCATGCAGGTCCTTGGCCATCTGGACAATGTCCTTCATACGCTGGTCGTTGGGCGTAAAGACGGCGCAGTTGATCTTAAAGTAGCGCTCGGCGATGGCGTCGAGCATCTCGTCAACCGTCTCACCGGACTCGTCGACCAGGTCCTTGTAGTAGCGCGAGCCCGTGCAGGACTCCTCGCCCACCACGACGCCGCCGGCCTTCTCGATGAGGTTGAACAGCTTCCAGTTGGGCACGGCCATGGGCGTACCGGTGTACAGGATGCGCTTGGTCCCCCTGGGCGCCACGCCCTCGCCGGCCTCGGCACGCTGCTCGCACTCGGCGGCCATGTCGTTGATGGCGCCGGTCAAGCGCAGCGTGTCGTCCATAAAGGCCGCCTGCACGGTCAGCAGGCTGTCGAGACCGCTGATGGGCGCTGGGTCGGCAGCGCGCGTGGCAGCGAGGCGCTGCAGGGCGCGACGCTTCTCATTGACGGCGTGGATGGCGGCCTTCAGACGCTCAGGCGTAATCGTGACGCCGCACTCTTCCTCGATCTTGGCGGCGAGCTTCTTGACCTCGGCCTTCCAGGTCACGAGCGTCGACTCGTCGTGTACGTTGGGAATATCCATGACGTACATGTTCTTTTGCGTGGCAAAGAACTCGTAGGCTTTCTTCTTGCCATCGCAGGTGTTCTCGCCTACCACCAGGTCACTCGACTCAATGTAGGGGCAAACCTCGCCCAACTTAAAGCCGGCAAAGCTCTTGATGAGCGGGCAGGTATTGCGCGGCAGGTGCTCCTCGACCTTATCGGTTGCCCAATCGGCACCCGAGCACAGACCCACGGGGATACCGTCGCAGGCGAGCACAATTTCCTCGGGCACGTAGACGCAGAACGAACCGACGATCTTGGTGGCCTCGCCGGCCTCCTTCTTGTCGAGCATCTCCTTAATGCGGCCGCTGTGGATGTTGGCGGCCACAAAGTCCAGGTAGGACGTGGACTTGGGGCGATTGTTCTGCGTCAGGAACATGTCGCCGTACATCTGGCCCACGGCACCCAGCAGCATGTCGTGATCGGCAAGATTCATGCCGAGGCTCTCCCACATCGGATGGAAATCGAATTCTTCAGCCATGACGGTTCCCCTCTCGAACCAAAAATGAATAGCTACGGTATTGCTGCACGGTGGGTGGCGAAAACCCAGCCGCGCCTAAACCCGGAATTTTGGGGAACCTGCTTTGCGGTCGATTATTTAGTTGTGCGTCGTCTCTCCCGGAGCCATGAACATACCTGCTCATATGCGACTCCGAGCCATATACAGGGCGCGCGCGGCAACGCGGCGAATGCATGTCGTCTGCGGCATGTGCGCACCCTCCTCAACCAGTTGAGGTCTACTATATCAACGGTCATCGACTATGCGAACACCGTTGACATTCGTACGACAGCGCCGTGTACCGTCGTTTAATAAATAATTATCTTTATTGATAAGAGTTTGTCATCCCTCATTCGGCGAGCGGCAAGACAAAGCTGCCGAGGCTTATATCCCCGACAGCATTACCCAGCGCTATCGACAAACCAAATGAATCTTACTCGCATCGAAGTGCATGCGCAGCGTCTCGCCTGCTTGCGGCAGCTCGTCGACAGGCACGCCCACCTTGTTGACCTTCCACTGCAGACGCGTGGGCGCATCAGTACGCGGCACGTCCAGCAGCACCAGGCGCTCAAAGCGAGAATCGCTCACTCGGGCCACGTGCAAATCATAGCTGTTGCGACCCCGCTCCGCGCGATTGTCAACATGGAAGTAGCTTGCGCGAATGCCCAGGTACGCCACATTACCGGGAACCTCGCGACCCACGTTAAAGGTCATGCCCCAGTCGAGGGCCTCGACCTCCTGGGGCCCAATCTTGCGCGCGCGGCTTGTATTCTTGCAGCCCGTTAGGCGCAGCGCCGCCAGCGTCTGCGGACGGCGGACCACGTCCTCGATGGAGCCGATTTCCTCAACATGCCCGTCGTGCATCACGCAGATACGCTGGCACAGGCGGCACGCTTCGTCGATGTCGTGGCTCACGTAGAGTACGGTGCGGTTGCACACATCGAACAGGTCGAGCATGTTCTGCTCGAGGGCGCTCTTAAGATAGGAATCGAGTGCGCTCATGGGCTCGTCGAACATAAAAATGCCCGGATGCGCCGCCACCATGCGGGCAAGCGCCACGCGCTGCTGCTGCCCGCCCGAGAGTCGTGCGGGATAGCGGTCGGCAAAATCGGCCAGACCGAAAATGCTCAGATAGCGCTCGGCGAGCTTTTTGCGCGCGGCGGCGTCACCCGCGTCCTTTACACCGGCGCATACGTTATCGGCCACTGTCATGTTAGGAAACAGCTGATAGTTTTGGAACAGCAGAGCGCATTTGCGCGCCTGGGGCGACAGGTTGATGCCCGCCGCCGAGTCAAAAAAGGTCACGCCGTTGACGACAATCTTGCCCTCGTCGGGCGTCTCCACACCGGCGATGCAGCGCAGCGTACAGCTCTTGCCGCAACCCGAGGCGCCCAGCAGGGCCACGCGCTCCTCGCCGGCCTCAAGCTGCATGTCGAGCACAAACCCGGGATAACGTTTCTTAATATCCAAAACGAGCGACATAGCTTATCGACCTCCCCGCGGCGCCGCATCATCACGCATGAGCTCGGCCAGCGCCTCGCGATCGATACGCAGCGCATCGCCGCCGACTGGGTCGAGCGAATCGCCCTGTCCGGCGAGACCTTTGGCCTGTTTGCGCTCCGCACGGGAAAGGCCACGTTCGCGATACTTTTGCGAATGCGCCGTGTACATATTGATGAACAGAATGACCAGGAAGCTGAACGCGATTACGACCACGACCCAAAAGAGGGCCACCGACGTATTGCCGCCCATCCACTCAAAGTAAATCGCAATGGGAATGGTCTGCGTAATACCGGCGTAGTTGCCCGCAAAGAACAGGGTGCAGCCAAACTCGCCCATCGCGCGGGCAAAGGCGAGCACCGTGCCGGCGGCAATCGAGGGCCAGCCAAGCGGCATCATGAGCTTGGCAAAGATGCGACGCTCGGACCATCCCAGGGTTCGCGCGGCGTCGAGCATCTGCGCGTCAAGACTCTCGAAGGCTCCGAGCGCCGTGCGGTAAACCAGCGGAAACGACACGACGACGGCCGAAATGACCGCCGCGGGCCACGTAAAGACGATCGAGATGCCGTGCGCGATAAGCCACTGGCCCACCCCGGTCGATCGACCAAATAGCATAAGCAGCAAAAAGCCGCAGACCGTGGGTGGCAGCACCATAGGAATCGTAAAGACCGAATCGAGCAGGCCCTTGATGCGACTCGAGGTACCCATAGTCTTCCACGCGGCGAACAGGCCCAGCGCAAAGGAGATCAGCAGGGCAAGGCCGCTCGTTTTGATAGAAACCCAAAACGGACGGTAGTCGATGCCGCCAAAAAACGTCTGGGCGCACTCCGCCAGCGAAGGTGGCTCCGTCGTCGAGACGCTCGCATACGGCACTAAGGCGGCGTTGTCGCTCCACAGGGCTCCGCCACCCAGATCAAGCTCGGCGTTCGCGGCCTCGGCGGCATTCACCACCGTGTAGCAATCGGCGTCTTCGCCCTTCACCTTAAACTGATAGCGATAATCGCCCTGCACAAGTTCGTTGTCCGAGGTAAACACCCACTCAAGCCTGGAGTCCTCCAGCAGCGCTCCGCCCATGGAGTGAGACTTATCGAGCCCCGTGAGCATCTTCTTAAGCGCCTTTTGGTCAGAGGCGTTTGTAATGTCGAGCCCCGCGTCCTTAGCGGCGTGTGCATCAACCCACACCACGATGTTCGAAGGCGTCGTCACCGTCACAAGCGTCGTCTTTTTGTAGATGGGAAATCGATAGCCCTCGGGCTGACCTGCAAACGAGCGTGCCGTGCCCTTGGCATTGCGCTCAAACGCGTTGAGGCCAAACTCGACGCCATCGATAAGCGCGGAGTCCTCGGTCGCCTGGCACCCATCGGCGGTGGTAAAGAGAGCCTCGGCACAGGCAGCCCCAGGCAGCGAGGTAAACGCAAAGAGAACCGCTGCCAGCGCGGCGAGCAGGCGAATCGTTTTCCTTGACACGGGCGACTCCTCAAACACAGGGCAACGGCGCGCAGGCACGCCGGTTCAATCAAAAAGGACAGGCGATCGCAAGAACGCCCGCCCTCAAGAATATCGTTATACAGTGCCCTTTCGCACTACTCGGAAAGCTCAAAGCCGTACTTGGCCCAAATCTTCTGGGCTTTCTTGTTGGTCAGGCAGAAGTCGATGAACGCCTTGGCCTCGTCGGCATGCTCGGAGCTATCGGCGACAGCGCCGGGATACACGATGGGCTTGTGCGAGTCCTCGGGGCACACGAAGGCCTCCTCGATGCCGTCGTAGCGGAAGATATCGGAGCTGTAGACAAAACCCGCCACGCAGTCGCCTGTAGAGACGTAAGACGCAGCGGTGCCGACCTTGTCGGCCAGGGCTACCTTGTCGGCGAGCTCGGGCGCGTACTCGCCGTCGTCGCCCTCGGTACCGGTATAGAGGCCCACGGAAGCCAGCGCCTGGTTGGCGTACTTGCCGGCGGGGACGGTCTTGGCGTCGCCGATGGCAATCTTACCGTCCAGATTCGCGACGTCGGCGATGGCCTCGACCTTAGTATCGGAGCCCTCGGCGCGAATGATCACGAGATCGTTGACGAACATGTCCTCGCGGGTGTCGGTGTCGACGAGCTCGGCGGTCTCAGCGTCATCCATGGTGCCCTTGGAAGCGGTGATGAGCACGTCGACCGTGGCGCCGGCCTTCATCTGCTCGACGAGGTCGCCGGAGGCCTTAAACTGCGTGTCGGCAAAGGTGGTGCCGGTTTGGTCGGTGTAGAGCTCCTGAACCTCGGGCAGGGCCTTCTCGAGGGAGTTAGCGGCAAAGACCTGCAGCTCGACGGTTTCCTTCTTGGAAGAGGCCTTGGCGGAGCCGACATCGGATCCGGCCGGCTCGGACGTCTTGCTGCCCGAACAGCCGGCAAGACCAAGGCCGGCAGCGGCGACAGCAGAAAGCGAAACGAATCCGCGGCGAGAAACCATATCGAACATGTTCAACCCTTTCGAACGCTATGCCCGGGCACCCCGCCTCGGGCTTTAATCTGCAATCAGATTATACTTCTGCGCGAATAATGATAGTGAGATATTATTCTCGTCAGAGAATATAGTTTCAAGTTACCGTGCACCTCGGCGTCGATTCGGCGGAAAACAAAGGCGGAGCAGCCGTTCAGGTCGCCCCGCCGCAGGTAAACCGCTTAGTTGGTATGTCCGCCGCCCGCCGTCATCTGAGCCGCATGCTCCAGCTGATCTGTTATGGCCTCCCAGCTTTCGCGGGCGGCCTTCGTAGAACCGGGAAAGTTTACGACAAGTGTATGACCTCGTTGCATGCAAATAGCGCGCGAGAGCATGGCGCGGCGCGTCTTGGTCATGGAGTAGGCACGAATTGCCTCGGCAATACCCGGCACATCGCGGTCGCAGACGGAACGCGTCGCCTCGGGCGTTACATCGCGCATCGAAAGCCCCGTGCCGCCGCAGGTGAGCACGACATTGGCGTGGCACTCATCGGCGGCTTCCATAATGGCATCACCGATCTCGCTGACGTCGTCGCGCACGACCACATGTGAGGCGACCGTCCAGCCCTGTGCCTCGATAAGTTCCTCGAGTGCGGCTCCGGCCTCATCCTGCAAAAGATCGCGTGTGTCCGAGCACGTCACGATCGATATCTTCAGCTCCATAGCATTCCCCCTACAACACGGCGCCCTCGGGCAGGTCGACGCGAACAACGTCCACGGCATCTCCCGCCTTGAGCTCGCACGGTCCTTCGTCAATACGCAGCAGGCAGTTCGCACGCTGCATAGTTCCAAGCAGCGCCGAATTCTGTGTCTTAGCCTCGGTCACCAACAACTCACCGGTCTCGGGGTCGCGCAAAACCGTGGCGCGATCGAAGAAGCGGCGATGCTGTCGCTTTTTCACGCCGTGCGTGAGCGTCGCCTGCTGCACGGGACGCGCACCCTCGGCAAAGCCGCGCATCTTGCGGATCGCCGGACGAGCGAGCATCTCAAAGCCCACATACGCCGCGGCCGGATTGCCTGAAAGCCCCAGGTAGGGCTTACCTCCGAGCAAGCCAAACGTGATGGCCTTGCCGGGACGCATCGAGATGCGGTCAAACAGCACCTCGCCCTCGCGCCGGACGAGCGCCGTCACGAAATCGTAGTCGCCCGCCGAGGCGCCACCGCTCGTAATGACAAAATCGCACTCCTGCACGGCGCGATGCACCAGATCGGCAATCGCCTGCTCATCATCGGGCGCAATGCCGTAGAACACGGGCTCGGCGCCGGCATCGAGCGCCTCGGCCATCAGCGCCGAGGAGTTGGAATCGCGAATCTGACCGCGCGCCGGCACCTTACTCGGTGCGACCAGTTCCGTGCCCAGCGAGATGATGCCCACACGTGGGGCAGCGTGCACCTTCACGCTCGCGTATCCGGCACTTGCCAGCAGACCCGCGCCCGCCGGAGCCACGACCTCGCCGGCGTGCATCACAACATCGCCGGCATGGGCCTCCTCGGCAGCAGAGCGAACGTTCTCCCCCACTTTAGCAGGCGCCGAGAAGCTCACGTGCGAGCCCTCGTTGCCGTCGCCATCGAGCACGTCGACGATCTCGTATTTCACTACGGCATCGGCGCCCTCGGGCACCGGCGCGCCTGTCATGATGCGGACCGTCTCGCCCACTCCGATTGTGCCCTCAAACACATGGCCCGCGGCCTCATGTCCGATAACGTCGAGCGTCACCGGCGCCTCGCCAGACGTCTGCGCCAAGTCCGCCGAGCGCACGGCATATCCGTCCATAGCGCTGTTGGCAAACGGCGAGATGTCGATATCGGCCACCGCGTCCTCGGCCAAGGGAAGACCGGTGGCCTGCCACACGGGACTCTCGACGAGATCGGTCGGAGCAACGTGCGACAGAACAATCGACTGCGCGTCCTCCAGCGGAATGAGCTTCTCTGTCATATGCACCTCTTAATGCCACGGCGCACAACGGGGGCGCCGATTCTTTATGCTTGTCTAAGTATAATCCCCGACGCGCGACCGCGACTTGGCCTGTACCCGCAAATACACCTGTCGGCCGCAAGCCGCGAAACAGAATGGAAACCAACCCATCGACTCGTCGCGTTTACCGCGTTTTATAATGCTCGTGATGCAACCAAAAAGAGGAACGTATGGCTTTTACCGACAAACCCGAAAGCGCAAACGAGGCGCAGGATCATTCCCAGCCGCTCGACGACGGCGGCTTTTTCTCCCTGAACGACGTCATCACGGCAGGCAGGCATCAACTTACCCGCTCCGAGCATCTCTTGGCTGCCGACACGCGCCGCAACGCCCGCAACCTACTCGCGAGCGCCAAGTTGCTCGTACTCGTCGTCATCGTCTCGGTCGCCATGGGCGTTGCCGCTTGGGCGTTTTTGGCCTCGCTGAATATCGCCACCGACTATCGCGAGCACCATGCGTGGATTTACGCACTGCTTCCCGTTGTGGGCGTTGCCACCGCATGGGTGTACAAAAACCACGGTCTTGCCGCCAAACGCGGTAACAACCTGGTCATCGACTCCGCTCTGGGCACACGCCTCATCCATATGCGCATGGCCGTCCTCACCTTCGTCTGCTCCACGCTCACGCACCTAACGGGCGGATCGGCCGGTCGCGAGGGAGCTGCGGTTCAGATTGGCGGCACCATCGCCAGCAACATCTCGAGCCTCGCCCACCTCAAAAAGCATGATCACCACGACCTCATGCTCGCCGGCATCTCGTCGGCCTTTGGCGCCGTATTCGGCTCGCCCCTTGCCGGAGCTTTCTTTGGCATGGAGATGTGCTTTATCGGCAAGATCGACTACACCGCAGGCATCTACTGCCTCGTCGCCTCGTTTACCGGCTACTTTACATCGCTTGCCTTGGGAACCGAGTACGAGGCGAATGTTATCGCCAGCGTTCCCGCCATGTCGCCCAAAACGGTCGTCATCGTTGTTACCAGCGCCATTATCTTCGGTCTGACGGCACGCCTCTTTGCCTGGTCGGTTCGAACCGTCAAGAGCCTGTACGGTCGCTTTATCACCAATTACCTTGTTCGCGCACTTATAGGCGCACTCGTGGTGCTCGCGGCCTACGCGATGCTCGACGCCTGGAAGTATGCCGGCCTTGCCACCTGGCTCTCAGGTGCCGGGTTCGCTGGTAACACAACCCTGGCGGACGCAGCCATCAAGCTCGTGGTGACGGCGCTCACCCTGGGCGCCGGCTTCCAAGGCGGCGAGGTCACGCCCCTGTTTGGCATCGGTGCGGCGCTCGGCGGCTGGATCGGTTGCCTCGTCGGAATCGACCCCAGTTTTCTGGCGGCTCTCGGCATGCTCGGCGTGTTCTGCGCCGGCCTCAACGTGCCCATCACCACCTGCATGATGGCCATCGATCTGTTCCACGGCACGGCCACCGGGTTCTTTGTCATCGTGGCCTTTATCAGCTATCTCGTCGGCGGCCACCGCGGCGTGTACCCCGCCCAGCGCATTATCTCACCCAAGCGTCGTTCGCTTATTGTGGATGAGGGCGGTACGGTAGCGGATGCTATCGAGCGCCACAACGACCTGATAGAGTAGACGTAAGTATTCGCCGTGCAGCCACAATCGGGGGCAATTCGACCTGAGCGCGACCGCACCGTCACGTCATACGCCGGGAGTCGCCCCATGCACGTAACTAATTTTGGTCGCACGCTCATCATCGCCAACCCCGCCGCCCAGTCGGGTGCGGCGCGCGAGGTCGCTGAGCGCCTGCAGCGCTTTTTGGACATGACCGCGCGCTCATCCCAGTTTGACCTGGTGCTGACTGAGCGCATGGGACATGCCAAGGAGCTTGCCGCACAGGCTCAGGGCTATCGTACCGTTATCGCACTCGGCGGCGACGGCGTGATCCACGAGGTCGTCAACGGGCTTATGACGCAAAAGGAGAACGCCCGCCCCGCTCTTGCCGTCCTGCCCGTGGGCTCCGGCAACGATTTTGCCCAGACGCTCGGCATCGAAGATTTCTCCGGCAAGGATTTTGGCGCGCTGCTCACCTGTGAGCTGCAACGTCAGGACATCGGGCGGATTCGCTCATGGAACCCCACAAGCGGCAGCGGCGAGGCGATCGTCGAGTATTACGACCAGACGCTCTCCGTCGGTATTGATGCCGCCATCGGCCTGGGCACCACCGAGCTGCGCAAAAAGACGGGCCTCGCTGGCGCTCCGCTCTACACCCTCTCGGGTCTGGAGCAGTTTGGTCTGCGCTACCGCAACTACCCCATGACAGTCAGCTTTGACGGGGCGCCCGCCGAGCGCGTAAGGGCGATCATCATGGCGATTCAGCTGGGCCCCACGTATGGCTCGGGCTATCGCATCTGCCCCGACGCCGACCCGTGCGACGGCATACTCGACGTCTGCTACGCCTGCGGTCCCGTCCCTCGTGCGGTTGCCCTGCCCATGTTTCTTTCGGCCAAGGACGGCCACCATACCAAGCTGCCGCCGGTTCGCATGCGTCGTTGCCGTCATGCCGAGCTCACGTTCGAGGAGCCCGACTACCCCATCCAAGCCGACGGCGAGCCCGTTGTCGCCTCGCGCATCGAGGTCGACGTCCTCGGTGGAGCCCTCCACGTCTGGCGCCCCACCCGCTAACCCCACCTAAGTTGCGGTGAAATGGGGACTGTTTATGCAGCTAAAGCCGCAAAACAGTCCCCATTTCACCGCAACTTATTGAGAAGATCATTCCTCCCCGCCTGGCTTGCGACGGTTGGCCTTTTTAATCGCGTTGAAGTGCTTGTCGTTGAGCCTGCGCTGGCGCGATCGCTGAGGCACCTTGGTCTTTACGCGTCGGCGCGGTGGACGCCCGCGACGCTCAAGCTCTGCCCTCAGCTTACGCAGACAGCAGCTGCGATTCTGAAACTGACTGCGGCTCTCGCGCGCCGTCACGACAATCCCCGTGGGCCCATGCTTCATGCGCACCGCCGAGTCCGTCGTGTTAACACCCTGTCCACCCGGACCCGTCGCGCGAAACACCTGCACCTCGCAATCGCGTGCCAGCTCCTCGACCGACATCTCGGCATAGCGTGCATACTCGCGCCATCCCATCTTGTTCTCATCCATATCAATACCTCCCCTCATACAAAAAATGTGACAAAGGGACAGTCCCTTTGTCACATCGCATACCAATCGCTTGTGTTGCGCGCCTAGGCGAAGGTGATCTCACCGTTCTCGCAGTCCATTTCGGCGATACGGGCCAGGCTCTCAACGCGGAAGCCGCGCTCGCGGAGCTTATCGCCACCGCCCTGAAAGCCCTTCTCAACGGCGATGCCGATGCCGGCAACCTCGGCACCCGCGGCCTCGCAGATCTTAATAAGGCCCTCGAGCGCGCAGCCGTTGGCCAAGAAGTCGTCGATAATCAGGACCTTATCGCCCTCGGACAGGAAGCGCTTGCCAACGATGACCGGGTACTCCTTCTGCTTGGTAAAGGAGTAGATGGTCGTGGCATACTGCTCGCCGTCAAGGTTGATGGACTGGGCCTTCTTGGCAAAGACCACCGGCACGCCGCCAAAATGCTGAGCTGCGATGCAGGCCATACCAATGCCCGAAGCCTCGATCGTCAGGATCTTGTTGATCTCGACACCCTCGAACAGACGGGCCCACTCGGCACCCATGTGGTCGAACAGCTCAACGTCGCACTGGTGGTTGAGGAAGGCATCAACCTTAAGGACGTTACCGGCCTTTACGATGCCGTCACGGCGAATACGATCCTCAAGCTCCTGCATGGCGCAACCCTTTCTCGCGGCAATGATTCCGCGCGATGAACAAACGTTGGACGATAGTCTACCACGGACCGACCCCCACCCGCCCCACAAGCCTCGTCGCACCATAAAGCCGCAAGACCAGTCAATTTGGGACGGGGCTCTTTTGACTACCTTTATGAGCCCTTTTCCTCCGTCCCCGGGGGATCATTCGGCGATGCTCGCCACGAAAACGGCCCATTTACTACGTTTAACCCGACACCCACGTCCATACCCCCGATTTTCAAAAACCGGCAGGCTCTCTACCTGCGCTTTTGTTTTTACCAATTGCGCTATGGTTGGAACCGCGCGGTCAAACGTAGTAGATGGGCGTGTTTCGTGGCGGACGCCCCCCCCAGAAACGCTAACGCCGGGTGCGCGTCCTCACCAAACGTACCAATGTGAGCGCAAAGCCCACGGTAGCAACGGCCATCAGCACGTAGAATACCAAACGGAAGCCAAAGAGGAAGACGTCCGGACGACCCGCCACATAGCTCGTGACCGTCTTACCCATTACCGCGCTCGTCTGTCCATACAGGATGCGCGACGCCGCCGTAATACCCAGCGCTATGCCCGCATAGCGCGCCAAGCTGCTCAAGCTGCCCGCAAAGCCAAGCGCCTCACGCGGGGCCGAACCCATATACAGCGAATTATTGGGGCTCTGGAAGATCGACGTACCGCACGACATAAACGCGACGCAGCACACGATCATCAAGATGGAAGAATGCTCGTCAAGCGTGCTCACCGCAAAGAGACCGCACACGTACACACCCAGGCCAACGGCCGTGGGCGCTTCACAACCAACACGGTCGGACACCGAGCCCGAAAGCGGGCCCACAAAGGCATTCACGACCGGCATCGCCAAAAACAACAGGCCGGAGATATCGGAGCCAAAGCCATGGGCGTCCTGAAAATAGAACGGCAGGATAAACTCGGAGGCACCGATACCCACGAACACGATAAGCATGCAAGCCAGGTTAATCGTGAAAGCCGAGCTCGCAAAGCAGCGACGCGCCGCCTCTGTCAACGGCATAGGGCGTTCGCCAGCCTCCGGCTTCACATGCGGCAGCGTATAGAGTCCCACGATAAACGAGATTACGCCAATGGGCAGATTGATAAGGAAGATGCTCTCCCAGGGAAAGCTCGCCACCAGCACGCCGCCGAGCACGGGGCCACACATCATGCCAAGAGCCACAAAGGTCGCCAGAATGCCCATGGCACGGCCGCGCTCACGCGCCGGAAACGACTCGGTGATGATGCCCATATTGTTGGCCATCGCGGCGGCACAGCCAATGCCCTGCACGAAACGAGCCAAGATAAGCACCTCGAGCGAAGCCGAAAGCCCGCAAAGCAACGAGCCACCCGTAAAGACGATTACACCAAGCTGGAACACATTCACCTTGCCGCGTACATCGCCCAAGCGGCCAAACGGCAGCATGGCGACGCACGTCGCGAGCAGATACACCGAGCTCACGAGCTGAATGCGGTCGAGACCCACCCCCAGCTCCTTTTGCATCACTGGGAGCGCCACCGTCACGATGCTCGCATCCAGACACGCCATAAAGGTCATGACGAGCACGGTGAACAGAATCGCCCATTTATTCTTACCGTGGGTGTCGCCCTCTAGGGCAATGTGTTCGCGGCGCAGCTGCTCGGCAGTTTTCTCCATGTATATCCTTTCTATCGTGCAACGCAAAAACGGGACCCCAATCGCCTACAAACGGACACGATCGGGGTCCCGCCTACGGAATCGGAACGAAAGGTCGCCGAGGCTTTCTGCCAGCATCGGCACCTTGTGTGAACGCTAGCCTAGCACTGCTCGAGCGCCTGCTCAAGGTCGGCAATCAGGTCGGCCGTGTCCTCGAGGCCGCACGACAGGCGCACCATGTCGGCGGAGATGCCACAGGCGATGAGCTCTTCATCGTTCATCTGGCGGTGCGTGGCATTAGCGGGATGCAGGCAGCACGTGCGGGCGTCGGCAACGTGCGTGGCGATCTGGGCAAGCTTGAGGCTCTTCATAAAGGTCTCGGCCGCCGCGCGACCACCGTTAAAGCCAAAGCTCACAACGCCGCAGGTACCGTTGGGCATGTACTTCTGAGCCATGTCATAGTACTTATCGCCCTCCAGACCCGGATAGCTCACGAAGCGCACCTTGGGATGGCTCTGCAGGAACTTGGCAACGGCCAGGCCGTTCTCACAATGACGCGGCATGCGCACGTGCAGGCTCTCGAGCGAGCTGTTCAGGAAGAATGCCGCCTGCGGGTTCTGCATGGGACCAAGATCGCGCATGAGCTGCGCGGTGGCCTTGGTAATGAAGGCGCCCTCGCGACCGAACTTCTCGGCATACGTCACGCCGTGATAGCTCTCGTCGGGCGTGGTGAGACCCGGGAACTTGTCCGCATGGGCCATCCAGTCAAACTGGCCGTGATCGACGATCACGCCACCCAGGTAGGCCGCATGGCCATCCATGTACTTAGTGGTGGAGTGCGTGACGATGTCGGCGCCCCACTCAAAGGGACAGCACATCACGGGCGTCGGGAAGGTGTTGTCGACCATCAGCGGCACGCCGTGGTCGTGCGCGGCCTTGGCAAAGCGCTCAATATCGAGCACGGCAAGGGCGGGGTTGGCAATCGTCTCGCCAAAGACGAGCTTAGTATTGGGCTCAAAGGCTGCCTCGAGCTCCTCGTCGGAGCAGTCGGGAGCAACGAACGTGCAGGTCAGACCCATGCGCTCCATAGTATGGGCGAGCAGGTTGTAGGTACCGCCGTAGATGGCAGAGCTCGCGACCACGTGATCGCCGGCACCGGCTACGTTAAAGATCGCGAGGAAATTCGCCGCCATGCCCGAGCTCGTGAGCATCGCAGCGGTGCCGCCCTCCATCTCGCAGATCTTGGCGGCAACCAAATCGCACGTGGGGTTCTGCAGACGGCTGTAGAAGTAGCCAGACTCCTCCAGGTCAAACAGCTTGCCCATGTGCTCCGACGTGTCGTACTTCCACGTGGTGGACTGGTAGATGGGCACCTGGCGCGGCTCGGCATCTCCCGGGTGATAGCCGCCCTGAACACATGTGGTACCGATGGTCTGCTCGCTCATATCTTGCTCCCTTGCCTGGGTTACGTTTTATTCGGTTCACGATACCGCTACCCTGCACCCCTCTCAACCCATCCCCAAGGTAGGTTATGGGACAAATTGATCCGGGGCATTTATCTCAAGCCTTGAGCATTTGCTCGATAGATAAAAATGAGGCATCCATGAAGCTCTCGATGATTACACGCACTGTCACGGGTACCATAAGCGGGTACACCGTGACCAAGGAGACAACGATGAAGCAAATCGATACGGCCCAGCTCGACATCACCGCCTGTCAGGCTCAGGCTGCCGAATACCACGCCCGTGGCTTTAACTGCGCGCAGGCCGTCGCCTGCACGCTCGCACCTGCCGTCGGACTCGACCCTCAGGTCGCCTTTACCCTCACCGAGGGCTTTGGCGCCGGCATGGGCGGCATGACCGAAACCTGCGGCGCCATCTCGGGCGCCGTGGCCATCATGGGCTTCGTGATGAGCGACGGCATGGAAAACCCCAAGACCAAGGGCCAGACCTACAAGCTGTCGCGCGAAATCGCCAAGCGTTTTGGCGAGAAGAACACGACGACCGTCTGCGGCACGCTCAAGGGCATCGGATCGGATAAGAGTCCGCTCCGCAGCTGCCCCGGTTGCATCGACGATGCCATCGAGATCGCCTGCGATGTGCTAAAGCAGCTCGCCGAGTAGACGGCATCAACATAAAACGACGGCCGGCGCGCTTGGGATCCATCCAAAAGCACGCTGGCCGTCGCCGTCAGAACTCGGCAAATTCGGGAGCGCCGACCTCGATCTCCTCGCGTCCCGCCATAAGCTCGCGCATCTTGGCGCAAAATGGCTCCTGCTCCCCCGCCTTAAACACCAAGTGAAGTGTAACGGTATCCGCGTAATCGGTATCCGAAACCTTGGCACCCGAATCCTGCGCCAAGCGAAGCACCTGCTCATACTGTGGATAGGCCACATACACGTCAACCGGCACGACGCTTGTCATCTCGACGATCTGCCCGGCCTCCTGAGCCGCGGCCACCGCCGCCTGCGTCGCCGCGGTATAGGCGCGCACCAAGCCACCAGGCCCCAACAGCGTGCCACCAAAATAGCGCGTCACTACGCAGCAAACATTTTTGAGCCCCGCGCCGCGCAACACCTCAAGCGTCGGCATACCGCTCGTGCGGCTCGGCTCGCCATCATCGCTCTGGCGCTCGCGTCCATCGACCAAAATCCACGCGGGAACATTGTGTCGAGCGTCGTAATGACGCTTGCGAACCATCTCAATAAAGGCATTCGCCTCATCCTCGGACTCAATATGGATCAGCTGGGCAATAAACCGACTCTTGCGGTCCGCAAACTCGCCCGAAGCCTCAATATTCGATTGCAGAGTAAAATAGCTGTCCAACAAAGCCCCTCAACAACAAGCAAAGCAACAAACAGCCTCAATAATACGGCAAAGGCCGAACCGTTAATCCCGGTAAATAGAACGGCAACACCGATGATTCCGTAAACGAAAGCGAGAACCCGTCAGCGCGAGCAAGGTGCTTTGAAAGACGAGGGCATTGACCTTATGGTCATGCCCGAAGGCTTGAAAGGCAGATTGCCGCGCTGACGGGTTCGCAGCGTCAACATAGTTGCCAAGTGGGCCTATAAGCCGGGTTCTGTCGTGAACGGTCATTTATCTTGTCTGCACGTTACCATGCAGCTCCACGCACGCTACCCGAACGCGGACCGGGCCGGCCCATAGCGTTCCTACTCGCGCTTGCTCCGGATGGGGCTTGCCAAGCCGCCGTGTTGCCACGACGCTGGTGGTCTCTTACACCACCGTTTCAGCTTTTCCCTTTACGCCTTGCGGCGCAGGTGGGAGTCTTCTTTTCTGCGGCGCTTTCCGTCGGATCACTCCGCCCGGCCGTTAGCCGGCATCCCGCCCTCTGGAGCCCGGACTTTCCTCACGCGTACTGCAAGCAGCACATCGCGCGACCGTCTGGCCCACTCAGCAGTGCAAGAGTGTAGCACACCGTCACCACAGGCAATGGCACAACACAAGCGTTCGACACGATAAACCAAGAACCACGCCATGCAGTACAATAGGGTTGTCGATGGGCAACGTCGTCAGTCGAGACGCGACCGCGCTCCGCACCCCTCCGTCTACTCGGTGCGTTCCCGCCTCCTCCCCGAGGCGGGATGTCGGCATTTTTTCATGCACCGACAACCCAATAGCCCGTAGACAGCCCGGGCAGCATCGCGTACCTCAGCAACAAATGCAAAAAGGGACCCGTCCATTGCGGACGGATCCCTTAAAACAAGTGATCGTCAAACCGATTTACTCGGCGTCGGTCTCCTCGTCCTTCTTCTCGGAAGGAAGCGGGGTAACCTCGATCTCGACGCCCAGAGTCTCAGCAGCGGACTTCATGGACAGGGAGATACGACGACGGTCGAGGTCGATCTCCATGACCTTGACCTGAACCTTGTCGCCCACATGGGTGACCTGAGAAGGCTGATCGACGTGCTTGTTGGCCATCTCGGAGATGTGCACCAGGCCCTCGATGCCCTCGCCCAGGTCGACGAAAGCGCCGAACGGGACAAGCTTGGTCACAGTGCCCTCGACGATAGCGCCGACGGGGTACTTCTTGACCAGTGCGCGCCACGGATCCTCGGTGGTCTGCTTGAGACCCAGGGAGATGCGCTCGCGGTTGAGATCGACGTCGAGAACCTCGACCTCGACCTCCTGGCCGACCTTGACAACCTCGGAAGGATGGTTGACGTGGTTCCAGGAGAGCTCGGAGATGTGGATGAGGCCGTCGATACCGCCGAGGTCGACGAAGGCGCCGAAGTCGACGATGGAGGAAACGGTGCCCTGGAGACGCATGCCAGACTTGAGCTTGGACAGAATCTCGGAGCGCTCGGCCTTACGGGACTCCTCGAGCACGACGCGACGGGAGAGGACGACGTTGTTGCGGTTGCGGTCCATCTCGATAACGCGGGCCTCGATGCGGGTGCCCATGTAAGAGGTGAGGTCCTTAACGCGACGGAGGTCGACGAGGGAAGCAGGCAGGAAGCCACGCAGGCCGATGTCGAGAATCAGGCCGCCCTTGACAACCTCGATAACCTCGCCCTCGACGTTCTCGCCGGAGTTGAACTTCTCCTCGATGCGGTTCCAAGCACGCTCGTACTCGGCACGCTTCTTGGACAGGACCAGACGACCGTCCTTGTCCTCCTTCTGGAGAACCAGAGCCTCGATGGGATCACCGAGTGCAACGATGTCTGCAGGGTTAGCGTCCTTGCGGATGGACAGCTCGCGGACCGGGATAACGCCCTCGGACTTGAATCCGATGTCAACGAGCACCTCGTCATGCTCGATCTTAACGACAGTGCCGTTAACGAGATCGCCCTCATCAAAGTCGGTAATCGTACCGTCGATGAGGTTGTTCATCTCCTCCTCGTTGACATCGTCAAGAGAGAAAATGGACGAGTTCTGAATCTCACTCAAAGGTGGACCCCTTTCGAACTACGGGGCCCCGATTGCTAGGACCTACAGAAGGGTGCGACAAGCACACAACGTTTAGGAACACTCGGGAGCCGACAGATACTAATGTGACGCTTATGCAATCACGTTCGTATAGGTTACGGGGAAATGAGTTCGATTTCAAGCGTGAACTGCGATTTTTTACTCGTGTGGAGACTTTTTCGTAATCTTATGAACACACGTCTCCGCAACTTGACGATAACCAGCCAGGCAATTCGCTTTGGGGTAAAGTATCCGGAGCCAACGACTCTAGATCAAATTTACGAGAAAGGTGCCCGCGTGCTCAAAGCAGTCGTTTTCGATATGGACGAAACGCTTCTCAGCATCAACCTCAACGCGTTCATCCTTCGCTATTTTAAGGATGTCTCTTCGATGCTCGCGGATATCGGGCGCCGCAGCCGCGGTGGCACGATGGCACGCCTCGGCACCATCCTGGTCGACCTCAACGCCAATCGCCGCAGCGGCACGGACAACCGCACCAATCTTGAGTTTTACCAAGAAGAGGTCGAGCGCCGATGCGGGATCCGCCTCTCCGATCCCCTCATCTACGAGGCGTTTACCTACTATGACCGCGAAGTTCTTCCGTACAAGAACGACGATGTCATTAACGCCCACGCCATGCCGGGCGCACACGCCGCGCTCCAGGCCGTACAGGACGCAGGGCTGCGTTGTGCGCTCTTTACCAACCCCAGCTTTCCCCAGGGGGCCATCGAGTGCCGCATGGGTTGGGGCGACCTGGCCGACGCTCCCTTTGAGCTCGTCACGCACATGGGAAACACCACCCGCTGCAAGCCCGATGCCACCTACTATCTAGAGCAGCTTCAGGTGATGGGGCTCGAGCCGCACGAGGTCCTTATGGTGGGCAACGATCCCAAGCGCGACTTCCCCAGTCCCGCCTGCGGCATTCAAACTGCCTATGTTGGCCAGGGAAAACCCGGCCGAGCCACCTGGCGCGGAACCATGGAAGACTTCGCCCGCGACTTTAACGCCGTAGTAGAAGCCTTCTACGAACACCAAGTAGCCAACGAACTGTCGTAGCCAATAGAACATCAAACGCGGTTGCGGTGAAATAGTTCCTAATTGGAGCCTCTCGGGGAGAATCTAGGAACTATCTCACCGCAACTTAATTAACTAACATATTTCAGTTTTGCCGATCATGATGTTTAGGATCTCGATGTCGGTGTCCTTCATGCCCACGCGGCCTACGTAGCCCATACTGGCGATCGTCTGCTCAACGGTATCTTGGATCAGGCCCTCGCCGGCGCGGAAGCCGCGGCCTTGCATGGCCATATCGTGGCCCAGAATCGCCGCATCGACGGCAGCCGAGATCTTGGCGGCACAGCTCGCCTTGGCGCCGTCGCACACGATGCCGCCCACGTTGCCAAGCGTATTCGAGACCGTCGCGCCAATCTGTTCGCGCGTGCCACCGCACAGCCAGGTAATCGCAGCGCCGGCGCCGCACGCAGCGCAAATAGCACCGCAAAACGCCGAGAGCGCACCAATATAGCTCTTGATATGCACGGCGATAAGATCGGACAGCATCACGGCGCGCACCAGGCGCTCGTGGTCGCAACGCAGGTACTCGGCATACTCCATGACGGGCAACGCGCAGGTAATACCTTGATTGCCCGAGCCGCACACAATGGCGACCGGCAGCGCGCAACCGTTCATGCGGGCGTCGGACCCGGCGGCTGCACGGGCACGGGCACGGCAGGCGACGTCATCGGCACGAGCACCCAGCAGCGTACGACCCACCTCGGCGCCCCAAGCGTGCGCAAGGCCCTCGGCACTGATTGCGCCATTCAGCTCAATCTGACGCTCAACGGCAGCGCGGGCGTCCTCAATGTCACCGTCCTCGATAAAGTCGATGATGGCCTCGATCGACATGGGCGTGTCGGCGTTATCTGCCGCACGCTCGGCCACCACGCGCTCGGCGCAGGCGGCGCACTCCCCCGCCGACTTACCGCATACCGGAATACCGTCGAGCGTATGGCACGTGACATTAGTGTGGTGATCGGTAATCTCGACGACCGCGGTATGGCCCCCGGCCGTCGCAGTCACCTTGATGTAGAGGTTGGGCACACCCTCGACAAGCGACACATCGCAGTAGTCCGCATCGGCAAGCAGCTCGGCCACGCGGGCGCGGTCCGCGTCATCGACGCTCTCGAGCACCTCGAGCGCGCTCTTGGCGTCGCCGCCCACGGCACCCAGCACGGCCGCGGCTTCAATACCATGCATTCCGCCCGAGTTGGGCACGGTCACGCTCTTGACGTTCTTGATGATGTTGCCCGAGCAGGCAACATCCATATGATCGGGCTCGCAACCGAGCGTCTGGCTCGCCAGCGCCGCTGCATAGGCAACGGCAATGGGCTCGGTGCAGCCGAGTGCACAGACAAGTTCGCGGTTCAAAACATCGCAAAACGCGGCATCACGGATGGAATCGGTAGGCATAGGTATCTCCTGCTTGCATAACGGGCTGGGCTCTCAAAAAAGTTACCTCCTTTATTTGATAACAATGCATCAAAAACCGCAACCATGGTTCCGGCGGACGGCGCTCGAGCACAAATTGGTGGCATTATTCATGAGAAGCCAATCTTGTTGCATGCTAAAGCGTTTGACCAAAAAACGCCCGAGCGTTTACGCAAGAGTCGCGTTATCATGCAGTCGAAAGCGGTAAACACCTTTAGCATTTGCGCCGCACAGACCAGAGAGGAACCATCCATGAAGATCGGTATCGGTAACGACCACGCCGCCGTCGAGCTCAAGAACATCATCTCCGAGCACCTGAAGGAGCGCGGCTGCGAGGTCGTGAACTTTGGCACCGACACCTCCGAGAGCTTTGACTACCCCATCGCCGGCTACAAGGTGGGTAAGGCCGTTGCCAACGGTAACGTCGACCTGGGCATCCTCATCTGTGGCACCGGTGTCGGGATTAGCCTGGCTGCCAACAAGGTCGAGGGCGTACGCGCCGTCGTGTGCTCCGAGCCCTTCAGCGCCAAGCTCTCCCGCATGCACAACAATACCAACGTGCTCGCCTTTGGCGCCCGCGTCGTGGGCTCCGAGCTCGCCAAGATGATTGTCGACGAGTGGCTCGACGCCGAGTTTGAGGGCGGTCGTCACGAGCGTCGCGTCAACCTCCTCAACGAGATCGACCAGACCCGCGGTCTCAAGGTCGTCGACGAGGCCTAAAGACTTACAACGCCATACGCTAACGACAGCCCCCGCCTGGAATGCACGCACATTCCAGGCGGGGGCTCTTTGGTAGATTTGTGAGCGTTTACCAAAACCCTGTTGGGATAAAAAGGGCGCCGCGGAAGGAGTTCCGCGGCGCCCAAGCCACACGCTAACAGCTTTAAGGAGTCAAAGCTGGTTTAGCCAAAGAAGCGCTTGATC
>CAKURW010000010.1 GCA_934675795.1 uncultured Collinsella sp. | reverse complement strand
AAGGCGGCATAGACCTTTTGGTCATGCCGCCGAAGTTGAAAGGCAGATTGCCGCTCTGGCGGGCTTGCAGCGTCGAGTGGTTACGGCGTTTGGTAAAACGCCGTAACCCCCTAGTACATCTTTGCGCCGGCAGGGATGGAAGCGTCGAGCTGGATCAGGTTGAGACGCTCCTCGCCCTCCTCCTCGTGGATGGCGCTGATGAGCATGCCGCAGCTGGGGATACCCATCATCTTGCGCGGAGGCAGGTTGGTGATGGCGAGCAGGGTCTTGCCGACCAGGTCCTCGGGCTCGTAATAATCGTGAATACCGGAGAGGATGGTGCGGTCGGTGCCGGTACCGTCATCGAGCGTAAAGTTCAGCAGCTTCTTGGACTTCTTGACGGCCTCGCATGCCTTGACCTTCACGGCGCGGAAGTCGCTCTTAGAGAAGGTATCGAAGTCGACGAACTCCTCAAACAGCGGCTCGACGGCAATCTTGGAATAATCGACCGTGGGCTTGAGGGGCTTGACGAAGGGGCTCGCGGTGTTGCCGGCCTCGGCAGCCTTGGCAGCAGCGGCACCGGACTGGAAACCCTTCTCGGGCTTCATGTGCGGGAACAGCAGCACGTCGCGGATGGAAGCCTGGTTGGTGAGCAGCATGACCACGCGGTCGATACCGATGCCAATGCCGCCCGCGGGAGGCATACCGTACTCGAGGGCGCGCACGTAATCCTCGTCGTACTCCATGGCCTCGTCGTCGCCGCCGGCCTTCTCGGCCATCTGGGCAGCGAAGCGCTCGGCCTGGTCGACCGGGTCGTTGAGCTCGGAGAACGCGTTCGCGTACTCGTGGCCGGCGATGACCAGCTCAAAGCGATGGGTCAGGCGCGGGTCATCCTCAAAGCGCTTGGCAAGCGGGCTAACCTCGATGGGGTAATCGCACACGAAGGTGGGGTTGACGATGGTGTCCTCGCCCAGCTCGTCATAGATCTCGGCGATGATCTTGCCGGCGGTCCACTCGGGCTTGATCTCCAGGCCCTTCTCGCGTGCGGCGGCAGCAAGCTCCTCAACCGGCGTGTCGATGGTGACCGGCTTGCCGAGCACGTCGGAGACAATGTCGGTCATGGGACGGCTTGCCCACTCACCGGACAGATCGATGGTCTGACCCTGGTACTCAATAACCTCGGGGTTGCCGATAGCCTTGTTAGCGGCCTTAATGACACCCTGGGCGAGTGCCTTCATGCCCTCGAGGTCGGAGAAGGCACGGTAGGCCTCCATCGTAGTGAACTCGGGGTTGTGGGTAAGGTCCATGCCCTCGTTACGGAAGATGCGGCCGATCTCGAACACGCGCTCAAAGCCGCCGACAATGCAGCGCTTGAGGTGCAGCTCGGTGGCGATACGCAGGTAGCACTCCTGATCGAGCGCATTGAAGTGCGTGATGAACGGCTTAGCCGTAGCGCCGCCCTGGATGGTCTGCAAGATGGGGGTCTCGACCTCCATGTAGCCATCGGACTCCATAAAGCGGCGGAACGTGGAGAGAATCTGCGAACGCTTGCGGAAGGTCTCGCGAACGTCGTCGTTGGCGATCAGGTCGACATAGCGCTGGCGATAGCGGGTCTCCTTGTCGGAGAGACCGTGGAACTTCTCGGGCAGCGGGCGAACGGCCTTGGAGAGCAGCGTCGCGCTCTTGGGGGCAACGGAAAGCTGGCCACGCTTGGTGCGCACGACTACGCCGGTTACGCCCAGGATATCGCCCAGGTCGAGTGCCTTGAGCGTGTTCCAGGCGGCCTCGTCCATGTCGTTGATGCGGCAGAACAGCTGAATCTCGGCAGTCGCATCGCGCACGACGATGAACATGATCTTGCCCTGACCGCGCTTGGCGACCACACGGCCAGCGATCTTCACGACGTCCTCGGTGTCCTCGCCATCGGCAAGCTCGGCGTACTTAGCCTCGATATCGGCGACGTAGTCCTCAAGCTCAGAGTGCTCGGGATACGGGTTCTGGCCCGCCTCGAACAGGGCGGCGCGCTTGGCCAGGCGGGTGGCGCGCTCGTCGTTGAGCGTCGATGCCTGATCGGCGGCGTTCTGGTTCTCTGCCATAAGTTAGCTCCTCAAACTAAAACGCTCCCCAGGATTCGGTCCCAGGGAGCGAAAACATACCTTTACGCGGGACCGTGGTCTAGCGTGCGATCTTGGCGATGGTGTAGACGCGAGTCTTGCCGGAAGGCGTAACGACCTCGACGGAGTCGCCCTCGCCGTGACCGATGATGGCGTGACCGACCGGAGACTCGTTGGAAATCTTGTGCTCGAGCGAGTTGGTCTCGGTGGTACCGACGAGCGTGACTTCCATGACCTCGCCGTTGGGATCAATCAGCGAAACGGTGGAACCGATGGAGACGGTCAGGTCGCCCGTGGTGGCAGCAACCTGAGCGTTGGCGAGGATGGCCTGGATCTCGGCAATACGAGCGGCGTTCTGGGCCTGCTTGTCCTTAGCGGCGTCGTACTCGGAGTTCTCCGAAAGGTCGCCGAACGCGCGGGCTTCCTTGATGTCCTCGACGATCTCCTTGGCGTAATCGCCCTCACGCCAAGCGAGCTCCTCGACGAGCTTCTGGCGGCCCTCAGCGGTCAGTACGATCTGGCTTGCGTCCATACGGATATCTCCCCAACTCTGATCAAACAATCAACTGTCAACAAAACGAAAAAGACCGGCTAGCCTGCGGGCAAGCCGGTCAGGTGCTCACCCCAAAGGGATGGGACTACTCTGCGTCCGCGTCGCTGTCCTCTGCCTGCTTCTTCTTGGCAGCAGCGAGCTTGGCCTCGAGCTCAGCGATCTCCTTGTCCTCCTCGGACTGCTCGACCACGACCTCCTCGGCCTGCTTGGTCTCGGCCTTATCGTCGCCCTCCATACCCTCACGGATATTCTTGACGGTAGAGCCGAGGGACTTGCCGAGCTTCGGCAGGTTCTTGGGCCCGAAGATAATCAGGACAACGACGAGAATAATGATGAGCTCAGGAGCCCTCAGTCCAAACATGTAGACCTCCACAATACAGCGAGACAAGCTCGAATGAGTATACCGCGGGTATCGCGGTATCACAACACTAGCTAAAAAAAGGGACCGCAAGAAGCGGTCCCTCCTCATGCTCTGGTCGGGTTGACTGGATTTGAACCAGCGACCCCTGCGTCCCGAACGCAGTGCTCTACCAAACTGAGCCACAACCCGTTAGCTCGACTATAGTAACAAAGATTTCCGTCGTGTGCCAGAGAAATTTTTACTTCTTTGGCGCTTCAATGCGAACCGTGTCGGAAACGAGCTCCGTCGCATAAGCCCACCAGCCGTTTTGTTGAGCGGCTGCCGCAAGATTGACTGCCGTGGCGGCAGTATCGCAAATGGCAAACGAGCAGGCACCCGAACCGCACACGTTTGCGGCAATGGTACCGTCCTGTGAACGAAGCCAGTCGAGCACCGTTTGAATCCGCGGCTCCATCTGCGCGGAAATGACACCCAGGTTGTTGTGGACGAGCGCGTAGGCCGCCTCTGCGTCTCCCGAGCGAAGGGCAGATGCGATCGCTCCGGGCTTGTCCGCAGGCGCTGGGGTCTCGTCAAAACGTCGATAGGCTTCAATTGTTGAAACGCTTGCCTCGCGCGGCTTGACCAGCACGACGGGTGTCGCGGGTAGTGCGGGGTACTCGGTTGCCAGCACGTCTCCCCCACCCACGTAAAATGCAGGGCTGGCATGCAAAAAAAAGGGAACGTCGGCGCCAATGCCGCGCGCGATGTTGTCCAGCGCGGGATCGGCACGGTCGATACCCCAACTCTCTGCCAAGGCGACAATGACCGCCGCGGCATCCGTCGAAGGACCGCCCAGGCCGGCACACAACGGGATGCGCTTCTCGATCGTGATGCAGACGTTGGCTTCGCGACCATAATGCTCGGCCATAGCAGCGGCCGCACGATACGCCGTATTCTTTTGCATGGGAAAGTCAGATGCCGGAATCGTCTGGACGGTCAGCGCCTGCGCAGGCGTAACCGTCACGGTATCGACAAGACCGACGGCTGCCATCAGGGAATCGACCTTATGGTAGCCGCGGTCGTCACGCTCGGTATGAACCCCCAGGTAGAGGTTGATCTTTGCCGGCGCGGAAAGGGTCAGGGACCAATCGGTCACCGCTAGTGCTCCTCGAGCTGATTGCCGAGCGGGGTAAAAATGTGTTCGCCGCTCTCGGGGTCGAACAGCTCGACCTGGCCGGTGAGAACATCAATATACTGGTAGGACTGACGCGACTTGCGGCCACGGCGCTCGTCGACCTCGACGATAAAGACTGCCGGATGAACGCTCTTGATGGTGCCCATGCGCTCGACGACGCGGGTGCGGCCCATGTTGGCCTTCACCTTAACGCGATCGCCCACCATATCGGTCAGCTTCTCGTGGATGTCGTCGACGTGATTGACTTCCATCTCTTCCATGAACAGGGCCTCCAGAAGGTGCAATTCAAAAAGGGGATAATACCCCTAAGATAGACAAAACTCTAATATTATAGCACCCTGTTGTGGCCATACGCAAGTAGCTAAAAAAGCCCGGTCCCAAATTGACTACTTACAGACTATCAGTGTCCAAGACGATGGTGAATGGGCCATCGTTGACGAGATCGACCTTCATGTCGGCGCCGAAGATGCCATGCGCTACGTGCTCGACGTCCTCGCGCACAAGCGTCAGGAAGTACTCGTAGAGCTCGTTGGCGACATCGGGGGCGCCGGCATCCGTAAACGATGGGCGGCGGCCGTGACGGCAATCGGCGAACAGCGTGAACTGCGACACCACGAGAACCTCGCCGTCGACATCGGCAAGTGCCAGGTTGGTCTTGCCGTTCTCGTCCTCGTTAATGCGCAAGCCCCGGAGCTTGCCCCACAGCTTATCGGCCTCGGCGCACGTGTCGTCGTGGCCAACGCCCAGTAGCACCAGATAGCCGCGCCCAATTTTGCCCACGCACTCGCCGTCGACCGTCACGCCGGCGTTGAGTACGCGCTGCACCACCGCGCGCACGGCCTACTCCTCGCCCGTCAGCTTGGCGGACAGATGCTCGAGCGCATGGAATCGATGGCTGATGGCGTTCTTCTCATCCGCCGTGAGCTCGGCCATGGTCTTGCCCGGCGTGTCGACCGGCAGGAACAGCGGGTCATAGCCAAAGCCGTGATCGCCGCGGCCCTCGTGCGCGATAACGCCCTCGCAAGCGCCCTCGCCATAGGTGACCAAGCCGTCCGTGTCGATGAGCGCGACGACGCTCATAAAGCGCGCAGTGCGGTCCTCGTCGGCCACGCCTTCCAGGTTAACGAGGAGCTTGGCATTGTTGGCGGCATCGTCGCCGTGAACGCCCGCGTAGCGCGCGCTATATACACCGGGCTCACCGTCCAGCGCGTCGACGACCAGGCCCGAATCGTCGGCAATGGCCATGAGCCCCGTCTCTTCGACGGCAGCCTGCGCCTTGATGATGGCGTTCTCCAAAAACGTCGTGCCGTTTTCCTCGGGGTCCTCAAAATCGCCCAGCTGGCCGAGCGCCACAAAGCGAACCTCGGGCATAACCTTGCCCAAAATGGCCTCGATCTCGGTGAGCTTATGGGCGTTGCCCGTTGCCACGACGATGGTCGCCGCCGGGTCGAGGGTGTCGATGTCGATCTTCTCAAGTGCCATGAGTGGCCTCCTTGTCCGTATAGCAAAGTCACGTAAAAGGGACCGGTCTGTCGGCATCTCCCCTTTCATGTGGCATCAACCTTATCTATCGGCGTTTCCGCAGATAAAACCTGCCAAAATAAACCTGTCCCTTTTTGGCAGGTTAGGCGAGGACTTGGCGCTGGAGCTCGATGAGCTCGGCAATGCCCTTGTCGCCCAAATCGAGCAGGGAATTGAGGCGCTTGCGGTCGAAGGGTGCCTGCTCGCCAGTACCCTGGAGCTCGATCATCTCACCGGTATCGGTGGCGACAAGGTTCATGTCGACCTCGGCGTGACTGTCCTCGGAATAATCCAGGTCGAGCAGGGTGTTGCCGTCGACAACGCCCATGGAAATCGCGGCGACCTGGCCCGTGAGCGGGATGCGCTCGAGCTTACCCGCCTCGACCCACATGGCAAGGGCGTCGTGCAGTGCCACCCAGGCGCCGGTAATGCTCGCCGTTCGTGTGCCGCCGTCTGCCTGAATCACGTCGCAGTCGACGGTAACGGTGTACTCGCCGAGTGCCTTCATGTTGACGACGGTACGCAGGCTGCGACCGATGAGGCGCTCGATCTCCATGGAGCGGCCCTTACGGTTGGCATGCTCGCGCTTGCAGCGCTTGCCGGTCGATGCCGGCAGCATGGCGTACTCCGCCGTTACCCAACCGGCCTTGGCGCCCTTGCGCCAGCCCGGCACGCCCTCCTCGATGGTGGCGGCGCACAGCACGTGAGTATCGCCAAACTCGGCCAGGCACGAACCGTGGGCGTGTTTCATGACGCCGCGAGTAAGCTTGATGGGGCGCAGCTCATCGGCGGCGCGGCCGTTGGCGCGATTGACCTGCATATACTCCATGGAAAAATCCTTTCGGCAAAAGGTGAACGTGAGCCTTTGGTCGGTGACCTTGTATCTATTTCAGTTCGTCGATATCGATATGCTCAATGCTCTTGAGCGGCTGGCCAAAGATAAAACTGCCCGCCACCGCAAACTCGGCAATGTTATCGGACGTCGTTGCAAAACGATGCTGCGGCTCGGCTGCGTCGCCCGCCAGCTGCTCGCGGCGCGTGAGAATATCGGTCAACTCACGCGTGGTCTCCTCGGCGGAGCTCACCACGCGCACTCCGGGACCCAGCGCATGGCGAATAGGCCCCACGAGCAGCGGAAAATGCGTGCAGCCGAGCACCACGGTATCGATGCCGTGGTCGCGCAGCGGTTCAACCGTGGCGCCGACCAGCGCGCGTACGGCAGGCGTATCAAAGATGTCCTCGTTCTCGAGCCACTGCTCTTGCAGATGCGCGCCCGAGGCGAGCTCGTGCTCAACGACCTCGACAAAGCTCGAGGCAGGGCAGCCGTATACGTCGACGCCGGCATCCAAGTCCTGAATGGCACGCGTGTAAGCGCCTGAGCGAATGGTGAGGTTGGTGGCGAGCACGCCCACCCGGCGCGTGCGGGTGCTGTTGATTGCCGCGCGTGCGCCCGGTGCGATCACACCGATGACGGGGACGTCGAGCACCTGCTGGGCCAAACGCAAGGCCGCAGCGGTCGCCGTATTGCAGGCGATGACCATGATCTTGACGTCGTGCTTCGACAGCCAACGGCCCGCCTGCAGTGCAAACGAGCGCACCTCGTCCTCGGTGCGGGTGCCGTAGGGGCAGCGCTTGGTGTCGCCAAAGTA
Source organism: uncultured Collinsella sp. (assembly GCA_934675795.1). Classification (GTDB taxonomy): domain Bacteria; phylum Actinomycetota; class Coriobacteriia; order Coriobacteriales; family Coriobacteriaceae; genus Collinsella. Next base: position 39,133 of record CAKURW010000010.1, on the reverse strand, counting down.
GTAGACGGACTCGTGCGGCAACGCCGTTGCGATGGCGCGCGCAACCGTCAGACCGCCTAGACCCGAGTCGAATACGCCAATGGGGCGTGTGTCGCCAGCCAGATTCTCGATATCGGACATTACCTCACCAGATTCTCTCTCGAAAAGATATGGCTCAGAACGATAGGGCCGCGCTACGAACGAGCCGCGACGAGCAGCTCTGCCGTTGCCGCCCAGCCGTCGACAATCTTGCCGCGCGTGACGTAGGCGTTATCGCAGGTATCCAGGAACTCGGGCGCGCCGGCGCTGGTCAAACCGTTCTCGACCAGGCAGAACGTGCCCACGTGGTCAGCCATGTAGAAGTCGGACTCGGAATCGCCGAGCGCCAGCGTCTCCTCGCGCTCGATACCAAGGTGCTCGCAGAAACGTGCGATGGCAACGCCCTTGTTGAGACCGGCGGGATTGATGTTAAACGCGCGGCCATCCTCGACGCGTTCGAGCTCGAGCGTCGTCGGCTTGGACAGATGGGTCAGGTAACCGTTGCAGGCCCAGACCAGGCCGCAGCCGGCCTCGTCAAGAATGGCCTGGACCTCGTCGTCGGGCACATCGCCGCGCATGCCGACGGTGACCTCGCGGTACTTGTAGCCAGTCGACATGTCGTTGTGGTACTCGATCTTATGCGGCCAGCGGGCGAGAATCTTCTCGCACACGCCGGTCTGCTCGATCACCTGATGCGGCGTGAGGCCGCAGGCGGGGTCGTAGGGCATATCGCCGGTCAGGTACTCCCAATCGTTGGCCTTGAGGTCGTACATGACCAGGCCGCCCATCTCGCCGATGTAGGAGTTGAGGCCGAGCACGCGCGCGTCCTCGTGGATCATAGTGCGGTTGCGACCCGAGGTGGGGACCACCTGGATGCCGGCGCGGGCAAGTGCCACGACAGCCTCGACGAGCTTGGTCGAGGGGTTGCCGTCGTTGTCGCGCAGCACGCACGAGCCGGGTGCGAGCATCGTGGCGTCCAGGTCGGTAAAGACGTACTTAACCTTGGCAAGACGCTCGCGCATCTCGCCCGAAAGCTCAGCGACGGTCGGCAGGGTATTGTGGGACATGGTCACTCCATTACGTAGAAGGGGCTTCTGGTCTTAGGCGTCGTACGCCGCAAGGGTGCGCTTGAGAATCGAACCATCGCGCTCACAAGGCTCGGGTCCGTTCTTGCGCAGCATACGCTCTTCCTCGCCCTTACCGGTCACGATGACCACGGCAGGACGGACGGTCTCACGCACGGCAGTCTCGATAGCGGCAACGCGATCAGTCACGATTTGCCAGTTATCATTTCCCTGCGCCTGAACGTTGCGCGCGATCTCGGCGCAAATATCCTCGACATCCTCGGGGCCGGGGTCATCCTCGGTAATCACGATTCGGTCGGCATACTTGCCAGCGGCGATACCCATTGTGGTGCGTCGATCGACACCCTTACCACCCGTAGCGCCAAATACAACCGCCAGCTCGCGCTCGGGATAGTTCTCGCGCAAGTCACGCAGGAGCGTCTCGAGGCTCATGCCGTTATGTGCAAAATCGACGATACCCAAGATTTTGCCCGATACGGACGGATAGAGCTCCATACGGCCGGGAACGAAGACGCCCTCAAAGCCGTGGACGATACCCTCTTCGGAAATGCCCAGGGCCTCGGCGCAGGCAATAGCGGCAAGCGCGTTGGACACATTGAACTTAACCGGCGTGGGAATCACAATGTCGCGCGTAAAGCGGGGCGTGCGCACCGTTGCCACCACGCCGCAGTCACCATTGCGAATCGCCAGCGCAAGCACGTCGGCACGCTCGTCGGTCAGGGAGAACGTCACCGTACGTTCGCAACGAGATGCCGCCTCGAGCACACGATCGACCTTATCCATATCGAGATTGACCACGGCAAAACGGCTCTGCGAGAAAATTTTGAGCTTGCTGGCAAAGTAATCCTCGAGCGTCGGATGCTCAATCGGCGAAATGTGATCCTCGCCGATATTGGTAAAGGCGCCGACTTCAAAGGCGATCTTGCCCGTGCGCTCGTATTTGAGGCCCTGGCTCGATGCCTCCATAACCAGCCACGGGGCACCCGCCTCCGCAGCATGTGCGATGCGAGACTGCAGCAGAAAGGATTCGGGAGTCGTCAGCTTGGAAGGACCCGTCTCGATGCCGTCGTCGAACTCAATGCCCGTATTAAGAGCGGGTCGATGACAGCCCGTAAGCTTGGCCTCGTTGGCGAGAATGCCGCGCAGATAAAAGCTACAGGTCGACTTGCCCTTGGTACCTGTAAAGGCGCAGACCTTCACCCTACCCGACGGGTGCCCATAAAAGGCATCTGCCACCACGGCGAGCGTGCGACGAATATCACTCACAATCACCGCGGGAAGATTAACATCGTAATCGACCTCGGAAACGTAGGCCACGGCGCCATCGGCGATTGCCGAAAGCAGGTACTCGCGCTTAAACGCGCGGCCCTTGCAGACAAACAACGTGCCCGGACGCACCTGGCGCGAGTCGTCAGTCGCAAACTCAATGCGCTGGTCGCACGAAGCGCTCGGTCTGGAAACAACAAGGTCATCTTCCTCGAGCAACTCTATATAGCGCATCAGAGTTAGCTTCTCTTGTGTCGGACTCGACATACAAAGACCTCTCTCGCTAAATTCAGCCTTAAAGGGCAAAAGACGTCCCGCGGCAGAAACGATGAAACATTCTGTATTATCAACCATCCTAATATGCCACCTGACCTTGCGCGCACTGCAGCCTTCTAAAAAATTGCATGGACTGTGCCGTGGGTTAATAAATGACAACAGTGTCCACCCCGTGTAAAAACAAGGAAATCTGGGTGCTATTCTTTATCCAAATGTCTTGATGTGCCTCATTGACTCACAATGCCGACCCATCATGCCCAAGCAAAGGATTCCAGATGAAACGACATTTCGAACGTCGCCGCCGCTCGGCACGCGTCCAGTTGACCCGGCACATCGTCTGCGCCTTCGCGACGGTCGTTGTGGCCCTTGCCACCATCATCGGCGCGAGCGGCTGTTCGTCCTCCCAGAACGCCTCGAGCACCTACACACTCGTCGAGAATGGCAAGCTCACCGTCGCAAGTGACTTGGCCACACCCCCGTTTGAATACGTCAACGATTCCGGCGAAGACCAGGGCTTTACCTATGAACTCATGGGTATGATCGCAGACGAGCTCGGTCTGGAGCTCAACTACTTGCCGGCGCAAAAGTTCGACGGCATTATCCCCATGGTCAAGCAGGGTGTAAAGACCGATGTCGGCGCATGTAACATCACGATTACCGACGAGCGCAAGGAAGAGGTCGACTTCACCGACCCCTATATCGACTCCAATCAGGGCGTCGCAGTTGCAAAGAACACTGGATACGACACGGTCGATAGCCTCAACGCACCGGGCGTCAAAATTGCCGTGCAGTCGGGCACCACGTCCGAGGAGTGGGCAATCGAGAACCTGCCGCAGGCAACCACCGTCAACTTTGACGACTGGACGGCAGCCTTCACCGCCGTCATGAGTGGTCAGTGCCAGGCGGTCGTATGCGACCTGCCCGTTGAGCAGTGGATGGTTTCGAACTCCTTTACCGGTATGGAGATCATCAAAGAGGTTCCGACGGGCGAGCAGTTTGGTATTGCCGTCTCTAAAGACAACCCCGGGCTGACACGGGCCATCAACGATGCCCTCACCAAGATCAAGAGCTCCGGCGCCTATGACAAACTGTACGAGAAGTGGTTTGGCATGGCACCCACGAGCGGGGCCGATAACGAGGATGCCTCGAGCTCAGACGACGCGACGGACGCTTCACTCGCCGTCACCTCGGCGACCGCCAAGTCAAACGAAGACAGCGGTAACGGCGTGCTCGGCGGCATCGCAACCCGCCTGACCTGGGAAGCGACAACGGGTAGCGACGAGGGCGACGTTTCGCAAATTGAGCTTGAGCTGCCCGAGGGCGGATCGTTTGAAAGCACCGATGTTAAGGTCACGCTGCTCGACGGACTGAACCAGACGGGTGTCAAGGCATCGTGCTCGCTGAACGGCTCAAAGCTCGTCATCAAGTTCGCCGATCCCGTCGCTGCCGGCTCGCAGATTCGCGTTGTTGTCCCCGACGTCGTATTCCCGAGCAACGCGGGTGCCTATGCCGTCACCGGCAGTTATGTCGCCGACGACGACAAGCGAAATCTTCCCGAGAGCCCCACCATCAGCGTCTCGGAGAGCACCATGGTGCAAGAAATCGTCGCTTGGCTCGATGCCCAGCCTTGGGTTGCCGCGTGGAACTCCAACCCGTTTTTGGGCATGTTCTGCAAGCCGCAGATTATCGTCACCTCAATCGCCTCGCTCTTTAAGGGCTGGGGCATAGCACTTGCCGTGACTGCCATCGGTTTTCCGCTCGCCATCCCCATCGGCTTGCTGTTTGCCTTTATGAAAATCAGTCATAGTCGCATGCTGCGCGGCATCGCCGTGACATACATCAACGTCCTGCGCGGAACCCCGCTCTTCCTGCAGATCTACATTGCGTTCTTTGGGTTCCCCATGATCGGTCTCAACGTGCCCAATCTGCCGCTCGGCGTTGGCGTGCTAGCCATCAACTGCTCGGCCTATCTTGCCGAGATTTTCCGTGCCGGCATCGAGAGCGTACCACCTGGTCAATCGGAAGCTGCCTACTCGCTTGGCATGACTTGGTCCCAAGTTATGTCGCGCATCGTGATCCCACAAGCCGTACGTTGCGCTATACCGACTATGACCAGCGAGTTCGTTATGCTGTACAAGGACACGTCGCTGCTTTCGAGCGTTGGCGTCATGGAGCTCATGCTGTTCTCCAAAAACCTCACGGCCACCACGGGCAACATTACGCCCTACATTTGCGCCGCACTTTACTATCTGGTCGTGACGATTCCGCTCATCCACATCGTCACCAAGGTGGAGCACCGTCTCGCCAAGCGCAGCAAGTGCTAACCGCTCGTACATAGCGTTCGCAACCACGGCCCGCCGCTTCGTCTGAAGATCGGGCCGTGGTTTTTTCGGTTCGCTCGGTGCTTATGCCCTATCACGAAACAAAAGATTGGCATGATAGTAAAGATTATTTGACATCAGCTGTCACAATCCTTGCGGCAGTACACCTGAGCCGTCAGCAGAAAGGATCTTGCATGTGCGGTTTTGTCGGTTTTACCGGTACAGATGAACAGAGTGAGCTGGTTCTCACGGCTATGATGAATCGCATCATCCACCGTGGTCCCGATATGGGCGGCCAGCATATCGTCGACAACGTTGCCCTTGGCTTCCGTCGTCTTTCGATTCTTGATCTTTCCGAAGCTGGAGCTCAGCCCATGTCGAGCGACGACGGCAAGGTCACGATCGTCTTCAACGGAGAGATCTACAACTTCCAGGAGCTTCGCGCCGAGCTGGAGGCAGCCGGCTACGCCTTCCACTGCAACGCCGATACCGAGGTCCTGGTACACGGTTACGAGGAGTGGGGCGAGGACCTGGTCAACCGCCTACGCGGCATGTACGCGTTCGTGATCCACGACCAGAACAAGAACAAGCTCTTTGGCGCTCGTGACATCTTTGGTATCAAGCCGTTTTATTACTACCAGGCATCCGATGGCTCGCTGCTGTTTGGCTCCGAGATCAAGAGCTTCCTGGACCATCCCAAGTTTGAGAAGGCTGTCAACCACGACGCGCTGCGCCCCTACCTGACGCTGCAATTCCCCGCCACGGAGGAGACCTTCTTTAGGGGCGTGTTCAAGCTTGCCCCGGCGCATTGCTTTACATATGACCTGACGACCAACACCATGGACATCAAGCGTTACTGGAGCTGTGACTTCACCGACGACAACTCCAAGACCTTCGAGGAGTACGTGGACGAGTGCGACAAGGTCGTGCACGAAAGCGTCGCTGCACACCGAATCGCCGATGTTAAGGTGGGCTCGTTCCTTTCTGGCGGCGTGGACTCCAGCTACATTGCCGCCTGTCTCATGCCCGACACCACGTATTCTGTCGGCTTCGATTACAAGAACTTCAACGAGACCAACTACGCTGCCGAGCTTTCCGACAAGCTGGGCATCAAGAACGTGCGCAAGATGATTACCGCCGACGAGTTCTTCGATGCACTGCCCGATATCCAGTATCACATGGACGAGCCGCAATCAAACCTGTCCAGCGTGCCGCTGTACTATCTGGCACAGATGGCCGCTGAGGAAGTTACCGTCGTCCTTTCGGGCGAGGGTGCCGACGAGCTGTTTGCCGGCTACGAGTGGTACGAGGACACCCCCGAGATGCGCTCCTTTAAGAAGCGCGTGCCGCTCGGCGTGCGTCGTGCCCTGGGCTCGCTCGTTCAGCATCTCCCCTACTTTAAGGGTCACAACTTCCTGACCAAGTGCGCCGAAGTTCCCGAGCGCTGGTATGTGGGTCAGGCAAAGGTGTTCGATCCCTCCGAGGTCGACAAGGTGCTCAAGCCCGCTTATGACACCGGCAAGAACGCCGCGGAGATGTGCGCCGAGTACTACAAGCAGGTTCCCAACTGCTGCGAGCTTTCTAAGAAGCAATACCTGGATATGAACATGTGGCTGCCGGGCGACATCCTGCTCAAGGCAGACAAGATGTGCATGGCGCATTCTCTGGAGCTTCGCGTCCCGTTCCTGGACAAGAAGGTCATGGAGTTTGCCGAGCACATTCCCGCCAACTACCGTGTTAACGAAGAAGGCTGCAAGCTCGTCCTGCGTCACGCCGCCAACCGCACGCTGCCCGACGAGTGGGCAACGCGCAAGAAGGTGGGCTTCCCCGTACCGGTCAAGTTCTGGCTGCGCGAGCAAAAGTATTACGACTACGTAAAGGAATACTTCACCGCACCGTGGGCTGCTGATTTCTTTGACACCGATGCGCTCATGAAACTGCTTGACGATCACTTTGAGGGTCGCGCGCTCAACCAGCGCAAGATTTATACCACGCTGACGTTCCTCATCTGGTACAAGCGCTTCTTTATCGACGAGGACAAGGGCGCCGAAGTCGCCGCGTAAGTTTCGTTATGAATTAGCGGTGAACAGCACGGGGTTTCCGCTATACTCAATCCCTGCGGGCGATTGGCGCAACGGTTAGCGCAGGTGCTTTACACGCACAAGGCTGGGGGTTCGAATCCCTCATCGCCCACCACTTGATTGAAAAGGCTCCCAGCGATGGGGGCCTTTCCTTTTTGGGCCCATCGCAGAGGGATTCGAACCCGCAAGGGTGCGGAGCTGAGGAAACGCGAAGCGTTTTCCAGCGTAGCACGCGAGGAGCGAAGCGACGAAGCGGGGCGTGGGCGGCGCCAGCCGCACGCGGACATCCCTCATCGCCCACCACTTGATTGAAAAGGCTCCCAGCGATGGGGGGCCTTTCCTTTTTGGGCCCAGTGCAGAGGGATTCGAACCCGCCAGGGTGCGGAGCTGAGGAAACGCGAAGCGTTTTCCAGCGCAGCACGCGAGGAGCGGGGCGCGGGCGGCGAAATGGACCCTTGGCGAATACCCATGTGCAAAAAATGCCAAATATGAGTACTGCTACCTTTTTGGTAGCAGCGTTTTCGAAGTCATAAAAGGCAAATCCGACATTAGAACGACGACTGATAGTCCAGTTAAGCCAATTTAGTTACTACAAAACTGGACATATGTGGCCCAACTCATCTAAAAACGCCTAATTTATATGTTACGAAGTTAGTGCCCGTACTCATATTTGCCACTTTTTGCACACGGCCTATCCCAGCCATGGTAAATCGATAACAAAACGGGCTCCAGACCGCTGAATCGTGCCGCATATGGCACGTCCACAGTCCGGAACCCGGCCCAAATTGAGTTATTGCGCTGTGTTAGGCCAAAACGTCCGACAAAATCTCGATCAGGCTGTCCACGTCGGCTTCCTCGCAGATAAGCGGCGGCAGGAAACGCAGCGTATGAGCTCCGGTCGCGTTAATCACGGCGCCAGCGGCCAGCGCGCGGGCAACAATATCATGTGCATCACCCGCAGTCTCATCCAAATCGCAGCCGAGCATTAAGCCGCGACCGCGTACCTCGACCACATGCGGCAGCTTGGTGAGCTTTGCCTCCATATAAGCGCCCACCTTGGCAGCATGCTCGGCATAATCGCCGCGCACGAGCGCGGAGAGCGTCGCGGCGCACGCCGCGACAGCCAAGCAGCTACCGCCAAAGGTCGAACCGTGGTCACCCGGCTTAAACACGTCGGCGATCTCTTTCTTTGCCACCACGGCGCCCATGGGAACGCCGTCGGCGATGCCCTTGGCAAGACTCATGATGTCGGGCTCCACGCCATAGGTCTGGAATGCAAACGGCTTGCCGGAGCGGAAGATGCCACACTGGACCTCGTCGGCGATAAGAACGGCGCCCACCTCGTGTGCCAAGTCGCGCGCTGCCGCCATAAACTCCTCGGTCATGGGGTGCACACCGCTCTCGCCCTGAATAGGCTCGAGCATGACGGCGCAGACCTCGCTTCCCAGCTGCTTAAAGATCGAACGCAGTTCGTCGACATCGTTGGGCGTGCAGGCCACAAAACCGCCCGGCAGCGGACGGAAGCTATCCTGCAGCCAATCCTGCATGGTGGCGGCAATGGTCTCGAGCGTACGGCCGTGGAAGCCGCCGCGCATGCATACGATGGTGTTGCCGCCGTTACCAGCACGCTTGGCGTACAGACGCGCGAGCTTCATCGAGCCCTCGTTGGCTTCAGCACCAGAATTGGCAAAGAACGTCTCCCACACCTGCTCGTCCGCAGCCGGGGCACCGAGCGCAGTGGCCGTGGTCTCATCGCCGGCGGCAATGGCATCGGCCAGAACGCACGCACCATCTACGTCGTCGTTGGCAAGCTTGGACAGCAGCGCCGCGACCTGTCCACGCTGCTCGATGTAGAAGTAATTGGAGACATGCATGAGCTTTTTGGTCTGCGCCTCGAGCGCCGAGAGTACTGCAGCGTTGCCGTGGCCTAGGCTACACACGCCAATACCAGCAAGAAAGTCGAGATACTCACGGCCATCGTCACCGGTGAGCTTCATACCGTGGCCTTCGACAAACTCTACCGGCGAGCGACCAAAGGTATGCATAACGTAATGGGATTCGAGCGATTGTTGAGCTGCAAGTGACATGGGATGCCTTTCGTTGGGCGCCGTACGGCGCAGGGCTATGGGTGCAGGGACGCGACGACCGCGGGTCAGCTAGACCGTCTGGAGCTTCTCGACCTCGTCGAGGTTCTCGGTCAGGCGCGCCGCAAACGTCGAAAGCGGATGCGGATGCGTATCGAACTCGTAGGCCGTCTCGGTGGAGTGGATCACGGTACCGACGCCAGCATCGGTCAGCAACTCCAGCAGCAGCGAGTGCGGCGTCGTGCCGTTGATGATGTGGGCTCGGAACACGCCAGCGGTAAGCGCATCGACGGCGGCGCGCAGCTTGGGGATCATGCCCTTGTCAACCTCGCCGCCGTAGAGCATCTCATTGACCTCGTCGAGCGTCAGGTTGGAGATAAGCGAATCCTTGTCGCTAAAGTCCTTGTACAGACCGTCGACATCGGTCAAAAAAATCGCCTTGTGCGCATGAAGCGCCGCCGCAACGGCGCCGGCGGCGGTATCGGCGTTGATGTTGAAGAAGCCACCGTCCTCCCCCGCCGCGACCGTGGCGATAACGGGAATGTACTCGCTGTCGAGCAAACGCTCGATATAGTCGGTGTTGACGTGCGTGACCTTGCCTACGCGGCCGAGCTCTGGGTCGAGAGGCTCGGCGATAAGGGTACCGGCGTCGCTGCCGGACACGCCCACGGCCAGGTTGCCGTGGTGGTTGAGCGCCGCGACCAGCTCCTGATTGACCTTGCCGCCCAGTACCTCGCGCACGATATCCATGGTGGCAGGCGTAGTCACGCGCTGGCCGTTCTTAAACTCGACGGGGATGTCGTAGTGGCTGAGCGCCTCGTTGATGGCCTTGCCGCCGCCGTGCACGATGACGGGACGCATACCGATGATCTTGAGCAAAACGATGTCGCTCATCACGTCGCGGCGCAGCTGCTCATCAACCATGGCGGCTCCGCCATATTTGATAACGACCGTCTTGCCGGTCAGGTTTTTAATCCACGGCAGCGCTTCGAACAGCAGCTGCGCGGTTGCTTCGTTGGATTCGCTCGAACGACAATCGCGTGCGAATTTCATAATCTGCCTCGTCTTTCGTATCGTTATCGCGCCGTGCTCCGCTGTCGGCAATCGCGGCAAGATGCGCAGCGTGCCTGGAATCTAGGAACGGTAATCGCCGTTGATGGAGATATACTCATGCGTGAGGTCGCAGGTCCACACGGTCGTTGCCGCGTCGCCTGCGCCCAGGTCGGCCGAGATCACGATCTCGGGCGCCTCGAAACGTCGTAGAGCCTCGTCCTCGTCAAAGGGAACAGTCAGACCGTCGCGACAGACGGGCATGCCCATCATGTCGATGGAAACGTCTTCCTGATTAAACTTCACGCCGCACTTGCCAAGCGCCATGGCAACGCGGCCCCAGTTGCAGTCGTGGCCGGCGATGCAGGTCTTAACGAGCGGCGAGTTGGCAACGGCACGAGCGGCGATATCGGCCTCCTCGTCGTTCACGGCGCCGGTAACGTTGACCGTAACAAGCTTGGATGCGCCCTCGCCATCGGCGGCGATATTGCGCGCCAGGCTCTCGCACACCTCGTGCACGGCAAATGCCAACTCGTCGAAGGCATCGGAGCCCTCGACGATAGGCTCGGCATCTGCGGCAGCGGCGCCGGAGGCAAGCATGATGCAGGTGTCGTTGGTCGAGGTGTCGGAATCGACCGTTACCTTGTTAAAGGTCTGCTTGACGGTCGAGAGCAGCAGGGCATGAAGTGCCGCAGGCTCGACGGGGGCATCGGTGGTGATAACTGCGATCATGGTGGCCATGTTGGGCATGATCATGCCCGAGCCCTTGCACATTCCGCCTACCGAATAGACGTTGCCCGCATGGCCCGCAGCCTCACTGACGTAGGACACGGCGTACTCCTTGGAGTGCGTGTCGGTCGTCATGATGGCGCGAGCGGCATCGGCGCCACCATGGGCGGAAAGTGCCTCGTAGGCAGCAGGAATGGCGGTCTCAAACGTGTCGATCGGCAGAATCTGGCCAATCACACCCGTGGAGGCAACCAGAATCTGCTGGGGCTCGCAGCCGATGACCTGCGATGCGATGCTGCACGTCTCGCGCGCACATGCAAGGCCGGTCTCACCCGTGGCGGCGTTGGCATTGCCGGAGTTGACCGAAACGCCGGCGATGATACCGTAACCCTTGTCGGCACCGCCCAGGTTGGCGCGGCTCACCTGCACGGGCGCCGCGCAAAAGCGATTGGTGGTAAACACTCCAGCGCCGGGACAGGGTTTATCGGGCACGACGAGCGCGTAATCCAGACGCTCGGGGTTCTTCCGAAATCCCGCATGGATGCCTGCGGCCTTAAAGCCGGCCGCTGCCGTAACGCCACCCTCGACGGCGCGAATCTTGATATCAAACAGCTCGGTATTCATCGTCTTTATGACTCCTTATGTCAAACAAAAAACGGACATCGGTTGGTGCGCCATGCCAGTCGTGATCATGAGACCAGCTTAAGAGTGGCGCTCCACTCGATGTCCGACTACCAAATCGTTAACAATCGAATGTGCTACACCGGGCACGCCACTGTGGGCAAGCCTCGTCGCTCGTCAAAGCCAAAGACGATATTGGCGCACTGGACCGCTTGGCCCGCAGCGCCCTTGCACAGATTGTCGATGGCGCCCGTCGCCACCAGCACGCCCGCGCGCTTGTTGAACGCAAGGCCAATCTGGGCGGCGTTGGTGCCGACGACCGAAGCCGTCTTGGGCTGCTGGCCGGCATCGAGCACGCGCACAAAGGTGCGTCCAGCGTAAAACTGCTTGTAATAGTCGACGACATCCTCAAGAGCCAGGGAGTCGATGGCCTGCGGCGTGAGCGGCAGCGTCACCGTGGAGAGCAGGCCGCGCTTGAGCGGTGCCAGATGCGGGGTGAAGACGACGCGATCGGTCAGGCCAAGGATTTGCTCAATCTCGGGCGTGTGGCGATGCTTGCCCACGCCGTAGGCCTCCAAATTCTCGTCGGCGCTGCAAAAATGCGTACGAGCGTTGCAGGACTTGCCGGCACCCGTCACACCGCTGATGGCATCGACAATCACGGGACCGTTCTCGGCCACCCAGCCCGCACGCACGGCAGGAGCGGCAGCAAGGCTCGTTGCGGTGGGATAGCAGCCGGCGCAGGCAACCAGCACGGGTTTGCCGTCGGCATGATCGGATGCAGCGGTCTCCAAATCCTGGGAGAACAGCTCGGGCAGACCGAAGGCGCGGGTCTTGAGCAACTCGGGGCTCGTGTGCTTGGCGGCATACCAGGCCTCAAAGGTGGCCGGATCGCTCAGGCGATAGTCGGCCGAGAGGTCAATGCAGGAGACTCCCGCGGCAAGCAGGGCGGGCACCTGAGCCATGGCCGCGGTATGCGGCACGGCCAAGAAGACGGCGTCGCAGGATTTAAGCTCGGGGGCGTCATGCGTGGTGAAAACCAGATCGCTCACGCCAGCAAAGCTCGGATACACCGCGGACAACGGCTGGCCGGCATCGGCGTTGGACGTAATGGCGACAAGTTCAAACTCGGGATGACCGAGCACGAGGCGAATGAGCTCGGCTCCGGCATATCCAGCCGCGCCGACGATTCCAACCTTCAAAGACATATCAGACTCCTTGTCTGCGATTTATGCACCGATGCGCATTTCGCAGCGGTCGTTATGAAGTGGGTTGAAACTTTAGCACCAAAAGATGCATTAACACGTAAATGGTTTACATATTCATGCATTGAAACATTCCCGACACATTCGCTTGAAGGAATTGACAAATGGAGCGGGCCCCGTATTGACCGGCGCTCCTAACGGCGCCGGGCAATACGGGGCCCGCCCATGCGAAAACCAAGTTGTTAGGATGAGCCAGCTGGCTAGAGCTCGACCGGCACCCATTCGTCGTGATTGCAGATAAAAGCCTCGGGATCCTCGACGCTAAAGAAGACGAGCGTGGGGTCGTTAGGCCCCTCATAGTGCTCGCCCAGGCGCTCTAGATGCTTCCACCCGGCTTCGCGCATTTCGTCTAAGGCCCGGTCATCCAAGCCGGCACGCCCGCGCAAGATGAGCCAGCCATGGCCCGGCCACCAACTCGTGGCCTCAAAGCGCTGATTTTGTAGCAGCTCTTGCCACACGTCTTTGGTGCGCGCTGTTACAAACCACAGCTTGCCATCCTGGATCTGCGCAAACGAAAACGGACGCACATGAGGCTGTCCGTCAACGCTCGTCGCCAAATACCATGCCGGCACCGACGTCAGATACTCCAACACCGTATTCAATCCGTCCATGTGTCCTCCTGTCGCCTGACCAGTCTTTTTGGAATGGGTAATCAATTTGGGAAATTAGAGCCCCAGGCGCTCCTCGCTGCCGTCGATATCACAGAAGCGCGCGGCGATGTTGCGGACCGAAAAGAAAGCAAGGCGGCCGTCGTTGGCACTATCGTGTTGCTCGCCAATGCCCACCATGTGCTTAAAGCCCGCTTGGCGCACCTTGTCGCTCACAACTGCATCATCCTCGAGCGCGGCCTCGCCAGTTAGCACGATCCAACATTCCCCCGGCTTCCAGCCCGAGAGCTCAAACTTGGGATTCGCACTCAGCTCCGCCCACACATCCTTGTCGCGCGACGTGCAAAACCACAACTTACCGTCATCGACCATGGCAAACGAAAACGGCCTCACGCGAGGCTGATGCCCGTCGCTTGCATCGGTCGTGGCCAGATACCACGCCGGAATGCGCCTGAGATACGAACAGGCGCGCTCAAGCTGAGCCGTGCGGTCGTTGTCGGTCATAGGGACCCCTTTCTTGCGCTCGAATCGCGCCTAAACAAGTTGAAGGTTGATGACGATGACACACGCGAGCAGCAGCGCCGTCACCACCGCGGCCAGTGCATCCCCGCGGCCAAACGTAAGTGCATGCAGACGCGTGCGTCCCTGTTCGCCGTGATAGCAGCGCGCATCCATGGCAGCAGACAGCGTCTCGGCATGGCGGAACACGCCCGTGAACAGCGGAATCGCCACACTGCCGAGCATACGCACGCCGCCGAGCGGGCCTCCCGTCACGCGCGCACCGCGGCTTGCCTGCGCATCGGCCGTCTGTTTCATCTCAGTGGCAAACTGCGGCATAAAGCGCAGCGCGATACCCATAATCATGCCGAGCTCGTGCGCAGGAAGTCCCACACGCGCAAACGGCGCGAGCAGGCGCTCAAAGCCCGCGGTGAGGTCGAGCGTGGGCGTGGTGAGCGTAATGGCGCTCATGCCGGCCATCATCAAGCTCAGGCGGCACGCCATAAAGGCGGCAGAACGCAGCGAGCCCTCGCTTATCTGCAGAAAGCCGAGCTGCCACAGGATGCGCCCGCTCTGGTCGGAAAACAGGTTGAGCACCGCGACCACCACGACAATCGCCAGCAATGGTGCCATCGATGATAGGACCCGGCGCAACGGCACCCGGGACACGGTATAAATCAGGACAATGAAGATTGCGACCGAGGCCAGTCCGCAGAAGCTGCTGACTGTGAGCGTCGTGATCAGAAACACAAAGCCCAAGAGCAACTTAGTTCGCGGGTCCAGGCGGTGGATCGCACTATCGCCGGGATAGTAGCTGCCAAACGAAAACACCTCCATTAGCAGCCCTCCTCTCGCGCGACCGTCTTGGATTTAGCAATGTCCGCGACGTTAGAAGAACCGTCTGGGCGACCGATCAGCAAATCTGCCAACTCGTCGGCCAACGACTCAACCGTATAGAGCCCGCCGCGACGCAGCGGCACGCCCGCCTCCGTAAGCGCCAGCGCCATACGCTGGGCGGCGGGAACGCCCAAGCCGATCGACTTGAGCTCATCGGCATGCGCAAACACCTGAGCGGGCGTGCCCTCGGCAAACACCGCGCCCTCGTTCATCACGACAATACGGTCGCAGCAATTGGCCAGGTCATCCATGCTGTGCGAAACCATGACAACGGTCAGGCCATCGCGGTGAAGTCGGTCGATGAGCCCTAGGAAATCCCTGCGCGCAGCCGGATCGAGCCCCGCCATGGGTTCATCGAGCACCAGGACTTCGGGCTCCATGGCGAGTACGCCGGCGAATGCCACACGCCGTTGCTGACCGCCCGAAAGCTCAAAGGGACTCTTGTCGCCGACCGTGGAAAGGTCGAGGCCCACGCGCGAGAGCGATGTCTCAACGCGGCGGGCAACCTCGGCCTGCGACAAGCCAAGGTTGTGCGGACCAAACGCCACGTCCTGCGCCACGGTTTCGGCAAACAGCTGACGCTCGGGATATTGAAACACCACGCCGACCTTGGCCTTAACCGCGGCGGCGTCTTTCTTGTTTGACAGATCGAGCCCCAGCGCGCGAACGGATCCCTCCTGAGGGCGAATCAAACCGTTGAGATGCTGGACCAGCGTCGACTTACCCGAACCGGTATGACCTGCCAAGCCCAGGAACTCGCCGCGACGCACCGTCAGCGATACATCGCGCAGCGCCCACGGGCTGCTGGGGTCGTTTCCCCAGAGAGCCTGTTTGCTCGATTTGCCCGCAGTGGCCGAGCGCTTATGCCAGCGGCGGCGCTCGCGCGGACTGAGCGAATAACTGTACGAAACATGGGATAGCTCGATGACGGGCTCCGACGCGTTCCCCTCGTTGCCAACCGGAACAGTGCCGTCAGCGATTTCCCACTGGGATACGGAAGACTGCCCCGCGATGTCTGCTCCACTTCGCTCGGTATAGACCTGCGCAACCTCGGTAACCATATCCGCCTCGCGCACCTGCGCGTGAACGGGCACACCCTTCGCACGAAGTGCCCTACCTAGACAGCACGACGCCGGCATATCCAAGTTGAGCTGCGCAAGTTCGTCCGCCCGCGTCAAGATTTCCTCGGGCTTACCGAGCATGGCAACTCGTCCCGTCTGAAACACGGCGACACGATCGGCCTCGGCAGCCTCTTCCATAAAGTGCGTAATCATCACGATGGTCATGCCGCGATCGTGGAGTGCGCGGCACGCTTTCATAAGGCCCTTGCGTCCGCGCGGATCGAGCATCGAGGAAGCCTCGTCCAATATGAGCACGCGCGGTTCCATGGCGAGCACGCCGGCAAGCGCCACGCGCTGCTTTTGACCGCCCGAAAGCGCGTGGGTCTCATGGCGCTCAAAGCCCACCAGGCCCACACCCTTCAGCGCCTCGCGCACGCGCTGCGCAATTTGCGCCGATGGCACGCCTAGGTTTTCGGGACCAAACGCAACATCATCTTCGACAAGCGTTGCCACCAGCTGATCATCGGGATTCTGGAATACCATGCCCGCGGTCGAACGAATGTCGTAGACCAGCTCGGGGTCGGACGCATCCATGCCGTTGATGCGTACCGTGCCCGCATCGGGCTGCAGCAGCGCATTCAGATGCTTGGCAAGCGTCGACTTACCCGACCCATTGCCACCGAGGATGCAGAAAAACTCGCCGTCCTTAATGCTCAGATCGATGCCGTCAAGCGCCTTGGCGGCACCGTCATAGCTAAAGGAAACGCCCCGACACTCAATCATGCGCGGCCTTTGACCTGGTCCTTTTTAGGCGTGATGAGGTTGGAGACCGCCTTGTACACCGCAAGCGTCAATACCGAATTAAGCACGGTCTTGATAAGGTTGAACGGCAGCACGGCGGGAATCATGAGCGGAGCGATCACATCGACCGAGCCATACCAGAACCATACGCCAATAGTAAGGTTTGCGACCATAGACAGCGCCGTAGCGGCAATGACGCCGAGCGCCAGGCCAATCACGGCACCCTTGTAGGTGTGCATCTTCTGATAGACGATAGCCGCAGGCAGAATATAGCCCAGCGTGGCAACCAAGTTCATAAGCGCACCGACCCAATCGCCCGTGGTAAGCGCATGGATAACGATAGCCATAGCGGCAACAGCGGTACCGGCGCCGGGACCATACGCAAATCCACACACCATCGCCGGCACCAGCGACGGGTCATACGTCAAAAACGGCGCCGAAGGAAGGATGGGCAGCTGCACATACATAAACAGGGCGCCCAAGGCGCACATCAGCGCCATGGTAACGAGCTGTTTGGTGCTCCACCTATTCGTGTTCTCAAAATGGATATGCTGCGACTGTTCAGACATAAGATCACCTGCCTCTTTCATCCGGACTCTAACCGTTGGTACTGGGATCTCACCAGTTCAGCCGGCATGCGAACCAACACACGCACGGGTCGCGGACTCATCGGCTCGGTCGCAGGCACCTCGCCTGTGCCACGGCGCCCCTTTGGCACCGCCCGATTTACCGCCAGTGGGGAATTCCACCCCGCCCTGAAACAGCAATTGCAAGTGTAGCACGAGCAGGTTCTCGCGCAAGTATGCCAAGGGTAATTTGTGGCGGAGATCAGTTGCCAAAGCAACCACGTTCCCCACCCATCCCAAAGCAACGCGCCTTTCGCGCAAAGCGCGAAACAGCGAAGGGGACACGCATCCCTATCGACCACATCCTTCTCCGCCCGCCGGCCTCAAGGCCGTAAACGCAGGGAATCCGGGGGCGTGACGGGGACTTCTCTCCGGAATATTCCGCAGGACGCAAAGAGGCTCCGCAGCGCGAAGCGCGATGCGGAGCCTCTTTGCATGTCCGAGGACGTTCCGGAGAGAAGCCCCGTCCCGCCCCCGGATTCCCGGTGGGAGTTCTAGACCTTGTCGGCCTTAGTACATACCGCCGCCCTGCTGACCAGCGGTGGCAGCAGCGATAGCGTCCTCAAGCTGAGTGTTCTTGGGCACATCGGAGACGGTAGCCTCGGTGATGAGGATCAGGCTGGCGACGGAAGCAGCGTTCTGCAGGGTGACGCGGCTGACCTTGACGGGGTCGAGGACGCCCATCTCGATCATGTCGCCCCACTCGCCGTTGGCAGAGTTGAGACCCTGGCCGGCGGGCAGCTCGGCAACCTTGTCGACCACGACAGCGCCCTCAAAGCCAGCGTTCTTGGCGATGGTAGCGACCGGAGAGGTCAGAGCCTTCTTGACGATGTCGACGCCGATCTTCTCCTCGGGGTCATCGATCTCGACAGCGTCGAGCGCAGGAGCAGCGTCCATGAAGGCGACGCCGCCACCGGCGACAATGCCCTCCTCGACAGCAGCGCGGGTAGCCTGCAGGGCGTCCTCGACGCGATGCTTGATCTCCTTGAGCTCGGACTCGGTAGCAGCGCCAACCTTGATGACGGCAACGCCACCGGAGAGCTTGGCCAGGCGCTCCTGGAGCTTCTCGCGGTCGAAGTCAGAGGTGGTGTTCTCCATCTCGCCCTTGATCTGAGCGATGCGGGCGTCGATGGCCTCCTTGGAACCAGCGCCGCCAACGACGACGGTGTTGTCCTTGGAGATGGTGACGGACTTAGCGGTACCGAGCATATCGGCGGTGATGTCAGCGACCTTCACGCCCAGCTCGTCCAGGGCAGCCTGGCCACCGGTGAGGACGGCGATGTCCTCGAGGATGCGCTTGCGGCGATCGCCGTAGCCCGGGGCCTTGACGGCGCAGACGTTGAGGGCGCCACGGATCTTGTTGAGGACCAGGGTCGGCAGAGCCTCGCCGTCGATGTCCTCAGCGATGATGAGCAGGCCACGGCCAGCGCGCTGGACAGCCTCGAGAACGGGCATGATGTCCTGGACGCTGGAGATCTTCTGGTCGGTGATGAGGATGTACGGATCCTTCATCACGGCCTCCATGCGGTCGTTGTCCGTGACGAAGTAAGCGGAGACATAGCCCTTGTCGAACTGCATGCCCTCGACGGTGTCGATGGTAATGTCGAACGTCTGGGAATCCTCGACGGTGATGACGCCGTCCTTGCCCACGACCTCCATGGCCTCGGCGATCTTCTCGCCGACCTCGGGGTCACCGGCGGAGATGGTACCGACGGAAGCGATCTGCTCCTTGGTCTCGACCGGCTTGGCCTGCTTCTTCATCTCGGCGACGGCGGCGTTGACGGCCTTGTCGATGCCGCGACGGATGGCCAGCGGGTTGGCGCCAGCGGCGACGTTGCGCAGACCGTCATTGACGATGGCCTGAGCGAGCAGGGTTGCGGTGGTGGTGCCGTCACCCACGGTGTCGTTGGTCTTGGTGGCAACCTCCTTCACCAGCTGAGCGCCCATGTTCTCGATGTTGTCCTCGAGCTCGATCTCCTTGGCGACAGAAACGCCGTCGTTGGTGATGGTCGGAGCACCGAACGTGCGCTGCAGCGCAACGTAGCGGCCCTTGGGGCCCATGGTAACAGTAACGGCGTCGGCCAGAGTGTTGACGCCCTTGGCAAGCTTAGCGCGGGCATCGGTGTTGAACGTAATGTTCTTTGCCATGGTAGGTAATCCTCCAAAAGAAATGTGACTCGCGTCGCCGCTTCCGAGTCTTATGCGGCGGGCGCGTTCAAAGACGAATCAGAGATTCTGACGAGACTAGGCCTCGACGACAGCGTAGATGTCGTCGGCGCGCATCAGCAGATACTTCTCGCCGTCGACCTTGACCTCGTTGCCACCAAACTTACCGTAGATGACAACGTCACCGACCTTGACGTCCATGGGGATGCGCTCACCCTTGTCGTTGACCTTGCCGGCGCCAACGGCAACGATGGTGCCGCGCTGCGGCTTCTCCTGAGCGTTGCTGGCGATGTACAGACCGGAAGCGGTCTTCTGCTCGGCCTCGTCGGGCTTGACCAGAACACGATCTGCAAGCGGCTTCAAAGACGACATGCTTGTCTCCTCCTTTTTGGGCCGCGCGGTTATACCACGCGAATTAACCCTTTTTGTTTGCGTACGCGTTGAATGGTACCCACGAATGACGGGTTATACAACACGGAGTCAAAAAATCTTATTTTTTGGCACTTAGATTTTCTGAATGCCGGGGGATAACTTAGCAGTGGCTCCCGGGGCGGACCGGAGGGCATGAAGTTTGCTGCTCTACAGTCCTGCGCAAGACGGAAAGCACATTAAGTGCTTTCCTTTGCGTGCGGAACTCGCGACAAACTTCATGCCCTCCGGTCCGCCCCGGGAGCTGGGGTAACTTATTCGGGCCCGGCATTCAGAAAAGTCAGTGCAGCAAAATGGCGATGCGGATGGGGTTAGTGCTCGTAGATCAAGTTACCTGCCAGGTAGGTGGCCTGAACTTTTGTGGCCTGGAGCTCTTGGGGGTCGATGGTGAGCGGGTTTTGGTCCAGGACTACCAGGTCGGCATACTTGCCGGGCTCCAAGCTGCCGAGGTTTTGCTCGTCGCCCGCTGCATAAGCGCTACCCAGGGTGTAGTTGCGCAGGGCCGTTGCCGCATCGATGCGCTCGCTCGGCAGCCAGCCGCCCTCGGGCCAGTGGCTTTTGGGGTCCTGGCGCGTGATAGCCGTGTAGAGCACGTTCATGCTGGTAACAGCTGTGATAGGGCTGTCGGTACCGAAGGCTTGGCGAATGCCGCGCTGCTTATAGGTCGCAAACGGCCACATGATGCGGCTGCGCTCCAGGCCCAGATCGCGCTCGGGGCCGCCTGGGTCGAGTGTAATGTGACAGGGCTGGCTCGAGGCAACGACGTTAAGCTTGCGTAGACGATCGATGTCCTCGGGCAAGAGGTTCTCCAGGTGCTCGAGCGTGTTATGGCCGTGCTGGGGCAGGCCGTACAGTTCGGCGGCCTCCTCAAAGATATCGAGCGCGGCATGGATGGCACCGTCGCCGATGACATGGATGCGCACGGTATGGCCGCGCTCCGCGGCCGCCAGAACCAGCTTGCGCATGCGCTCGGCAGGAACCGTCAGGCGACCTTGATCGCCCGGGAAGCGCGGGTTGGTATAGGGCTCGGTGAGATAGGCCGTGTGTTCGCTCGACACGCCGTCGAAAAACTGCTTAAAGCCTGGCGCCGAGAGCAGCGCGTTGTTCGCGTAGCGGGTCTGCAGCTCTTCCAAGCGCGACTGGTCATCCAACAGCGTGGGGAACAGATGGGCTCGGATGCCCAGCTTGCCGGCTGCCTGCAGTTTGTCGTAGACGTCGTCGCGGATAAAATCGCAGCCCGGCATGGGCATGAGCGACATATCGCATATCGAGGTGATGCCCTGCTCGGCCATACGCCTCATTTGATCGGCATAAGCACTTGCGATGCGATCCTCCCCCAGCCACTCAAGGCAGCGCGGTAGCAACTGCATGGCAGCCGCCTCGTGAGCAATGCCCGTGAGCTCGCCGTTTGCATCCTTGTCGTAGCTGCCGCCCGCTGGCGGCTCGCTGTCGCGTGTGACGCCGAGCGCCTCGAGTGCGCGACTGTTGAGCCACAGCGTGTGCCCGTCGCCCGAATACATAACGCAGGGACGATCGGGGAATGCCGCATCGAGCGACGCCTTGGTAGGGTGCTCGGGCGGATCCCAGCGGTAATCACGCCAGCCCTGCGTTACGACCCAAGCGTCGCCGGGCAGATCCTGGGAAAACTCGAGCGCGTGCTGCACCAGCGCTGCCTCGGACGTGCCCATATCCATGAGCATGTACGGCGAGGAACCGACCGAGGTATGGAAGAAGTGCAGATGAGCGTCATGGAAACCTGGGCAGACAAACTGCTCGCCGTAGTCGATAACCGACGTGGCGGCGGGAACGGCGGCGATCACGTCATCGGGCGCACCGACTGCGACGATACGGTCGCCTGCGATGGCAATCGCCAGCTCGCGGGCGGTATCGATGCCGTCTTGCGCGGTAAAGACGTTCTTGGAGCGGATAATCCGATCGATATGTTGCATGGGCATCCCCATCTCTGGCAGGAAATTCAACACCCCCGAGTGTACTCCCCCGCCCTTGCAACAAAACCCCAAGCGGCAAACGGCAACTTTACCAGCCCTAGCGGCAGGTGGCATACTGGAGAGAGCCTGTACGATTTTGCGATCAACCCAGCAAGGAGCAAATCGACCATGACGAAGACCAAGGCACAGCAGATTATGGCGGCGACCGAGGCTCGCGCGGCTGACGACGTCACCGCAGCCATCAAAGATATCGCTACCGAGTTTGAACCCTATATCATCAAGCAGCGCCGGCACTTCCATAAGCACCCGGAGTTGAGCCTTGCCGAGGAGCGCACGACTTCTGACATCGCCAACCAGCTCGATGCCATGAATATCCCCTACGAGCGTCCCCTTAAGACGGGCCTGGTGGCGACCCTTCGCGGCACCGCGCCCGACGCCTACCGCGAGGACGGCACGCCGCGCCGCCGTATCCTGCTGCGTGCGGATATCGACGCCCTGCCCGTCACCGAGCAGACCGGCGAGGATTTCGCCAGCGTCAACGAGGGTTGCATGCACGCCTGCGGCCACGACTGCCACATCGCCATGATGCTCGGCACGCTGCAGATCCTGCGCCATATGACCGACGACATCCACGGCGAAGTCCGCATCGTCTTCCAGCCCAGTGAGGAAAACGGCCAGGGCGCTAAGCTCATGATCGGCACGGGTGTGCTCGACGGCGTCGATGGCGCCTACGCCGCGCACATCTGGAGTGAGGTCGACGCCGGCACCGTGAGCTGCGAGCCCGGTCCGCGCATGGCCAATACCGACTGGTTCCGCATCGACGTCCGCGGCACCTCGTGCCATGGCGCCATGCCCCAGCGCGGCCACGACGCCGTCATGGTTGCCGCCGAGATCGTTAACGCCCTGCAGACCATCGTCTCGCGCGAAATCAGCCCCTACGAGCCGGCCGTCATCACCGTCGGCGAGCTGCACGGCGGCACCGCGCGCAACGTTATCGCCGGCACGGCCTACCTCGCCGGCACGGTGCGCACCTACGGAGATTCGACCCACGAGGAAATGCCGGAGCTTATGCGCCGCATCGTGGAGCATACCGCGGCCGCCTTGGGCGCCGAGGCAGAGCTCACCGACTACACCATCGCCAACTACAAGGTCGAAAACGACGCCGCCTCGAGCGAGCGCTGCCGTCAGGCCGTAATCAAGTGCCTGGGCCCCACCGGCCAAGGCCATTATCGCGGCACGCTTTCGGGCGAGGATTTTTCGGAGTACCTGCGTCGCGTACCGGGCGTGCTCGCCTTTGTAGGTACGCGCAACCCCAAGATTGGCGCCACGTACGCCCAACATTCCTGCTTCTACAAGATCGACGAGACCGTGCTGGCAAAGGGCTCCATGGTGGCCGCCCAGTATGCTATCGACTTTTTGGCCGAGCCCACGCAAGAGGAGCTCGACGGCCCCGCGATTACCGCGGTCGCCGAAACCAACCCCGATCTGGCCGCCAAGTTGCGCTCTGCCAAGGCGACGACCGCCGAGGCTCGCGACGCCATCCATGATGCCCGAACGGCTCGCCATGCCGCGATCAAGGGCATCCACGACGCACGCGCTGCCGCACGCCGTGAGGAGAAGCACGACGAGTAATCGATTCGCTGGCATCTCGCAGTCATAGCCACATCGCGATGTCAAAGCGGGGGCGGACGTTTCGACACGTCCGCCCCCGCTCATTCTTCAAGCGCTATTTCTACTATTTCTACCCCGTCCCCAAATGGCAGACGGCATGGCTACTCGTCCTGAGGTTCCTCGTCGGAGCTTGGCTCGGACGCCGACTCAGGTGCAGGTGCCGGCTCAGGCTCAGGCTCAGGCTCAGGCTCAGGTTCAGGCTCGGGCGCGGGTGCAGGTGCCGGCTCAGGCTTGGGCTCGGGCTCAGGCGCGACATCCGGAGCGCTGCAACCCGAGGGAGCGGACTTCTTCTCGAAGGGCAATACAAAAGTCAGGACGTCGTCCTTGTCCTCGTCGGCCCACTCGCTTGCATAACGTGCAACCCAATAGCCAACGGCACGGTGCTTGAGCATCTTTCCAAAGACCGTAAGAAATACGGTGACGAAAGCGACCAGCACCAGGAACAGCACGAGTGTGATGCCACCGCCGGTAACAAGCGCCTCAATAACCGTAGGACGATAGTAGTAGCTATACATACCGACAGAGGCAATGGCGCCAAAGACAACCGTCAAGATCCATGTGACAACGTTGGCGACCAGGCCAGTCAAAAACTCGGGAAGCCACGAAGCGCAGAACAGCTTGGTCTTGTTGTGCTTAAAGGCCGCCCAGACCTTATCGAGCGAAAACGCGCTCTCGACGCGACCGGTCACCGCAAAATGCATCACGGCAATGTCGGCAAACATCTTAAAGAAGACCCCCAGGACCGCCGTGACAATCATAGCCAGAACGAGCAAGCCAAGCGAGCCAAACAGCGCAGCCTCGAGCGCATAAGAGCCGTAATAAGAATACGAGCCCGCAGCGCCAATTACCACGCCCTCCACCAGCGAAAGCACTACACCGATTACGGGAATGGCAGCGATAACCTCGAGCACGACCGAAACAACGCTCGAAAAGACTCCGAGGCCAAACGACGTGGAACGCATCAACGGACGCTCCATGCCGTCATCGATCTTGAGCGACAGATCGCGACCCCACTCGATGCCAAAGCCCGAACCGCACACGCTCGCCACGTAGGCAGCCAAAAAGCCGATGGCAGCTGCAATACCGCCGATAACGGGGATGAACAGAACGAGTACCGACACGACACAGATAAGCGCCGGCAAAAACGCGATTTGGCATACACGCTGAAGCACGCCCGGAGTCTTGGTCATATCTTGGAACGCCTGAGCCACACAGCCCTTTGGCGCATTCGCCACGGGCGGTTGCGGAACAAACTGCTGGGGCTGAGGCTGTCCCTGGGGAGCGGGGCCAGCGGCACCGGCATTAGGAGCACCACACACGCCGCAGAACTTGTCGTTATCGCCCATAGGAGCGCCACACTGCGAACAGAACATCGAAATCATCCCTTCGTATCTAGAGCAAATCACCTGGATCGCAAACGATGTCTTTGGCATCATTATCACCCAATGTGAGGACAAATACTCTTAGATGACGTATTTGCAACGCGCGAGGCGCTTTTCGATTGTTTGATGAGTGTGTCCGCGCTAGTTCGTGCCGCGGAAGCCCTTGCCCACGATCTCGGAGCTATCGACGATGGTGATGAAGGCGTCAGGGTCAATCTCGCGGGTATAGCGGCGCAGCTGCACTGCCTCGCGACGGCTCAGCACGCTCATAATCACCGTGACGCACTTGCCCGAGAAGGCGCCGTAACCACGGCTGATTGTTGCTGTGCGGTTGAGATGCTTGACGATAAACTCCTCGACTTTGCGCGGTTCGGCGCAAATAATCGTGCAGACCTTACGAAGGTGAATGCTCTCGATGGCCTTATCGACCACGAGCGTCTTGGCAAACAGACCAAGCACGCAGTACAGGCCGACGCGCGGGCCATACAGGAAAGCCGCGATGGTCACGATGCCGATATCGACCAGCAGCAAGGCGCGTCCGATCTCGAGCGTCGTGCGGCGCTTGAGAATCATGGCAAGGATGTCGGTGCCGCCCGTCGAGGCGCCAATGTCAAAGACAATGGCACTGCCCAGCGCCGGCAAGATGACGGCAAAACACAGGTCGAGCCACATATCGCCCGTCATCGAAACATCGGTCGGAATGAAGAGCTCAAACAGCGAGACGTAGGCCGAAAGCGCAAACGAAGCAAAGACGCTCCAAAGGATTGCCTTGCGCTCCAAAAAAATAAAACCCAGGATGACCAGGACCGCGTTGATAATCCACATAAAGACGCCGACGGGCAGGGTCGGGAACAGCGTGGAAAGAATGACCGACACGCCCGAGGTGCCGCCGAAGGCAAAGTGATTGGGGGTTTTAAAGGCCACGATGGCAAAGGCCGTGAGGATCAGGCCCAGATTGAGCTCGGCAAAAAAGCGCGGAAAGCCTGGCTCCTGACTGCGCTTGCGGCCGGCGCGCTCGCCACGTTCGATATCCTCGCGACCGACAACGCGTTCCATCGGCACCACGGGAGGACGATGCACCTCCTCGGCAGCACGCGATGCCGCCTCTGCCGCAGCGGCTTCAATCGCCCATGCCTTGCTTTCGGTCTCGTGTTCGTCGGCCATTACGGCAACCCCTCGTTAACAATTTGGAAACAATGCGCCCATTAGGGTAACGCGGAACGCGAAGATTGCAACCCTTAGTTAGACGAGCGGTATGCCTAGATCGAGGCTATATGGAAAACGGCCGACCGCACTTTTGCTTGCGCGGTCGACCGTTTGGTGTTTTCGCAGGTAAAACCTATCAAAACAAACCTGTCTTTTTTGGTAGGTTACTCGTGCTGGCTGGTGCGGTGCTCGTACTCCTCGGGGGTGATGACATCCTCGATGCGCAGGTTGACGCCTGCCACCTCAAGGCCGGTCATCGCGGCCAGACGCTCGGTGACGCGCGCCTTAACGTCGTCAAAGATCGCAGGCGCATAGGCACCGTACTCGATGATGACCGAGATGTTGACGACCACGCGGTTGTCATCGGTGACCTCGACCGTCACGCCCTTGGTCAGGTTCTCGGCACCAAACTGCTCCTGCACAAAGTGCATGAGGTTACCTTTCATGCCCAGGACGTGCGGAACCTCGCGGGTGGCCATGGCAACGATCTTCTCGATCACGCCGTTGGAATAGGTCAGCGAGTCCTCGGACTCGTCCGTTTCCTCGTCGTCCATCTCCTCGTTGTCCTCGTCCGCATCGGACTCGGCCTCGACGAGCGCCTCGTCCTCGAGCGTCACGTCCCCGGCATCGGCGACGGCCTCATTCGCCTCGAGCTCGGTATCGGCCACATCGACCTTCGTGTTAAAAGCCATGGTTCCTCCTTATGCCTGCCGCGGATGCGACAGTCGAATACGTATTAGCGGCCGCTAAACAGGCGGCCGAAGAAGTTGATGATACCGTTCTCGCCGTCGCGAATCTGGCCGATCACGGCGCCAATCAGCACAAAGAATGCGATGACGAGCGTGTCCCACAGGCCCAACGTAAGTACCAGCACGGCGAGGATAAAGCCAGCCACGGCGCCGAGCGTAGTGTTGGGGTGGCGCACGGCGTAGCTCCAGATAGCAGCGCCCGTACCTTTGATGAGACCCATGGCCTCGTCAAAGTCGTTGACGGCGCTGTCGTGCTGCTCGCCGGCCTCGGGCTTGGTGTCGGCGGACTCGCCTGCTGGCGTAGCGTTCTGGTCGATCGTCAGGCGCGGCGTGCGGGCGGTCTTGTCTTGATTGGTATCACTCACCGGAAACCTCCACGGTCTGGACGGTAGTCTTGGACGGCAAAAAACGGACGCGCGCGGTCGTGCCCGGCGTGCCGAGCATGGTGTCGCAGGCCTTCTCGATGCGCTGCTGCATCGAGGTGGCAAGAGCGGCAACGTCCTTGTCATCAAGCGCGATGGCCTCGACCTTAAAACGAACGCGCGACTCGTCGGAGCCTTGAACGCGTGCCTCGATATGCTCAACCATCACGCGATCATCGCACTCTGCCGCGGCACGGGCGCACGAGGAAAGCGCTGCGAGCGTGACCTCGATATTGCGCTCCCCCGCCGGATGCACGCAGGACGGCTCGCGACGCGCGAACATCAGGCGGAAAAAACCGATGAGCACGCCAAGCGCCACGATAGCGGCACACACCGTAACGACGACGCGAGGCATGGCGTCACGCAGCAGCAGCATAAAGCGATACGTATACGGTCCCCAGAACTGGCAGACAAGCGTACCCAGCGCCACGATGGCGGCGGCAAGATACACGATCGCTAGGGCTCGTTTGAGTACGCGCACGCGCGCTCCCTTCAGGTTTCGGTCCACAGAATGCAAAACGATTCGCATCATTATAAAAGAGCCGGGTCCGGTGCCATACGCACGCGGATCCGGCTCATCTATTCCACGAGGCTTGCATGCTCGCTTCATTATGCCCAGATATGCACGGCTTAACCCGTGTGGGCGCTACTCCTCCTCGAGGGCAGCGATGACCTCGTCGGTCATGTCCATGGTGCTGTAAACATCCTGGACGTCGTCGAGCTCCTCAAGACGGTCGATGAGGCGCTGAACCTTCTTGGCGTCGGCGCCGGAGACCTCGGTCGGGGTGGTCGGGACCATGGTGGTCTCGGAGCCCTTGACCTGGACGCCCTGCTCCTCGAGCGCCTTGGAGACAGCCATGACCTCGTTGGCGGTAGTCCAGACGATCCACTCCTCGCCGGCGTCCTCGTAGTCCTCGCCACCGGCCTCGGCGATGGCCATCATGAACTCATCCTCGTCACCGGCAGCACCGTTGGCGATCATGGTCTCCTTCTTGGCGTTCTCGTCCAGGATCTCCTTGGCGACGACGATCTGGCCCTTGCGCTCAAACTGGAAGGCGACGGAGCCGGAGGTGCCCAGGTTGCCACCAGCGTGGGAGAAGGCGGAACGGACATCGGCGGCGGTGCGGTTGCGGTTGTCGGTCAGGCAGTCGACGTAGACGGCGACACCGGCGGGACCGTAGCCCTCGTACACGATGTTCTCGTAGACGGCGGCATCGGCACCCGAACCAAAGGCCTTATCGATAGCGGACTTGATCTTGTCCTTAGGCATGGACTGAGCCTTGGCCTTGGCAACGGCAGCGGCGAGGCTGGCGTTGTTCTCGGGCAGCGGGTCACCGCCGAGACGGGCAGCAACGGTGATGTTGCGGCTGAGCTTGGAGAAGAGGGCGGAACGCTTGGCGTCCTGCGCGCCCTTACGATGCTTGGTTGTGGCCCACTTAGAGTGTCCGGACATACGTGTCTCCTATCGGTTTCGACCTAAAGCCCAGCGCAGATGCTCGGGCAATATAAACAAACGTCGTTATGATATACCTACTGGCCTGCGAGATAAACCCCAAAATGAAGGCGTCGTGATGATACAGCCCTTGGTGCAAAGTAACCTGTCCCCTTTGCACCAAATTAGGACCAGAGGAGGTCGCTGCGGGTGATGGTGGCGCCGATGGCAAAGGGCATGCAGGCGATGACCGGATACAGGTAGCGCATGTAGGTCGAGCCATTGCAGGGACCGATCAGGCACACGGCGAGCACGCCCAAAAGCGGCACCCAAATGGCAAGCGCCCTCCACGAATGACGACGCAACAGGTAGACCACCACGGCAATCATGATCCACACGTAGGTTGCACTGCTCATGGTAAGTGAGATAAACGGGATGCGCTGTACCGCCACGCGATACAGGTTGATCAGATGGTCACACCACCGCACGACCTTGCTATCGAGAGGATGGAAATCGAAGTACTTGAGATTGTCGGGGCGAGCCATGATCTCGGCACTGCGCGCCGTGCTGTAGACCCATACGTCACGGGCGCTCGGATAAAAGTAGCCATAGTAGTTATTGATAAGCGCCGAGATATAGCACTCGGGGTCCTTTTTGAACATCTGGGCCCAAACCTCAAAATAGGCGGCGATGTCCTCCTGCGAGGCATATTCGTTAAAGCAGTTCTTGACGGCATCGGACTTGTCGGGGTTGTACCGGCGGCCCAGGTTTTCGTACTTGAGTACACGATCGATCACGGCACGCTCCTCTTCGGTCACCAAACCGTCGCAGGGAGCTTCCACGATGGTGCCGTCCTCTTTAACCGTAGGATTGACGCCTGAATTAAGGCCGTCGTGCTTTTGGACGAAGCGCGCCGTCTGCTGGAACGGAATCGAGAGTACCTCGCGCTTGGAGCTAGGCGTAATGTCGTGCGCCGGCATAAAGACCTTGGTGAAGTACATGTTGGAAACAAGACAGAGCGCAAGCACCGCCAGGATGCCAACCCAGCGCAAGCGCGGCACGCGAATCGAGGGTGCAGTACCCGTCTGCTTGGCCGCACGGAGATCCGCATGCACGTCCCAAGCGCAAAACGCCGCCGCGATCACGCATGCCGCCAGCACAAACACCAGCCCGCCGTTACGCAAAAACGTCGACCCCATGGCGCCCAGGACAAGCAACAGCCAGTCGTGACGCGCAAAAAGCGTGGGCTCGGGCTCGCCCACACGCTCGACATTCGCATCGCGACGGGGCAGGCCACAGGCCACAAGCTTGACGGTCTGCACCAGCAAAACCAAAAACGCATCGGCAAAGAGTACGTCTTTGGTGAGCAGGGCCGCGTAGTTAGAGAACATCGGCATAAACGCAAAGAACAGCAGGATCGTACCGCGAACCGGCAGGCTCACGCCCAGTTTGCGCAGCGACGAAATGGAATAGGCCATGCAGGCAGCCGTGATGACAAATTGAGCGCAGGTATAGATGATGAGCCCCGCGTTAGCGCTGTTGAACAGCGAAAGCCCCAGTTGAACGCACGAGCCGATAATGGCCGTGTGCACTACGGGATGATGCCCGTTGAGCAGCACGTTGGGGTTGAGTAGGCGCAGGTAGTCGCTCGTGCCGTTGGGATAGTTGAACCACTGGCGAATCTGCGCACCCGTATCTCCCATAAAAAGGCCGGGCAGCGAGGCGATGAGCGTGGGCGCCCAGGCGATCATAAGCACCAGGAAGGGCCCGGCAAAGGGATGGACCGAGAGCACGGCGTGAGCCACGCGCCATACGCGGCCAAAGTGCGCTTCGGAAAACGGAATGCGCCGAGAGCTTAGCCAATCCAGACACTCAAAAGCGAGGTAGAAGGCAACGACCGCTAAGAGCATCCAGCCCGCGCCGCCGATCCAGGCGCAGATGATGCGGGCCTTGTCGCCGAGCACAATCTCGGCAGAGTCGGTGAGGTCGTAGCTGCGGCCAAACACCATACAGATGGCAAAAAACAGCGATGGCAGGATGACCGAGGGACGCCAGGCGTCGCCGCGGCCAAAGAAGACGTAGCGAAACGGCAGCGTGAGCAGGCAGGCAAGCGCGAGCAACATGACCGCGTCGGTATGCCCGGCAAACGAGAGGAGCACCTCGTAGCACACGTACAGCATGCCCGAAGCTTTGGGGTCAATCGCCAAGACCGCGTTGCTCGACACCGGGGCGGGATCGATGGAAAACGCCGTGGTCGCCAACAGCGCGAGCAAAAAAGCGATGAGCGTCTGCTTGGCGGGGTAGCGCTTAAACCAGACGATGCGAGCGGCGTCGCGCGCAGCCGTTGTGGAGAGGTCGGAATCCTTCACAGTCCGAAAAGCCTTTCTAGAAACCTGCCAAAAAGGGACAGGTTTATTTTGGCAGGTTTTATCTGGGAAAACGTTACGGTTCTGTCATTATTGCCCAGCGAACCGCCACAAAGGTGCCTGTCCCCTTTGTGGCGGTATGTGGTGGTTAGACGTCGAGGTAGATGCGCTGGGGACGGTTGCGACGGAGGGCAAAGATGACGAGTGCCAGGCCCGCAATCACGAGTGGCAGGCTCAGTAGCTGACCCATGGTGATGACGCCGCCCAGCAGATAGCCCAGCTGGGCATCGGGTACGCGCACAAACTCAATGAGGAAGCGGACGATGCCGTAACCCATCACAAACACACCCATAAACGTACCCTGGGGCAGCAGCGGTTTTTTGCGGCTGAGCACCTGCAGGATGCAAAAGAGCACGATGCCCTCGAGAAATGCCTCGTAGAGTTGGGATGGATGGCGCGGCATATCGCCCGCGGTGCCGCCAAAGATCACGCCCCAGGGCAGATCGGTCGGCTTGCCCCACAGCTCGCCGTTGACAAAGTTGGCGCAGCGCCCCAGGCACAGGGCCAGCGGAGCACCGATGACCGCGAGGTCTGCCAAAGTCCACGCATCGAGCTTGTACATGCGGCACACGAGCACGCCGCCGATGATGCCGCCCACCAGGCCGCCATGGAAACTCATGCCGCCCTCGTTGGTGGCAAAGATCTCGAGCGGATGCGTCCAGTAGTAGCCGTCGCCGTAAAAGATGACGTAGAACAGGCGGGCGCCAATGATAAGGCCAAAGACCACGCCGACCACGACGCTCGTCAGGTCGTCGACCGTAATGTCAAAACCCCAACGGCGCTGCGTGCGATACATGACGACCGCCGTGAGCAAAGCTCCGACCACATAGGCCAAGCCGTACCAGTAGATGGTGATGGGCCCCGCCGAAATGGCGACGGGATCAAGCATATGGTAGAGGTCGTTGAGCATATCGGTCCCCCTGCTCCCTACATACAAATGCGGCCGCGGGCCTTGCGCTCGCAGCCGCATATTTGGGCGTAACGTCTATGCGGAGCGCACCGTCCGCAGCTTTCGCATCTTAGAACGGCGCGTACTCGTCGTACAGGTCGTCGGTCTCGCCGGAGGCATTGACCTGCTCGACACGGGTAACGCCGGGCACATGCTCCTTGAGGATACGCTCGATACCCATGGACAGGGTCAGCGAGCTCATGGGGCAGCCGGCGCAAGCGCCCTGCAGCTCCAGCTTGACGACGCCCTCGTCGTCAACGCCCACATACTCCATATCGCCGCCGTCGGCCTGCAGGTTGGGGCGAATCTCTTCAAGAACCTTCTTAAGCAGCTCTTCGTTAACAGCCACAGGGGCTCCTTTCTCACAATTACGCGGGCGCGCCCGCGGACAGGGGCTATGTTACTACAGCCATGTACCCGCTTAGGCGCCAGCCATGCGTGCGGACACGACTTTCACGAGCGGTCAATTTGGGACGGGTCTCTTTTGGCTGTTTTTTGTTGCCAGCTGGCGTTGCCACGCGCTACTGCTGAGCCTGCCCCTCGGTGCCGATGTGAACATCGACGATAACCTGACGGTAGCTGATGCCACAGGAGTCGAGGATACGGCGGCTGATGCGTCCATCATCGGTGTCGGCGTACTTGTTGTCCAGGTAGACAACCTCGCCCACGCCCACCTGCGCCAGAATCTTGGCGCAGTCGTGGCACGGGAACAGCGTGACGTAGACCGTGGAACCCTCGAGATCCTTGAGCGAGCCACGGTAGTTGAGCACGGCGTTTGCCTCGGCATGGACCACGTAGTTGTGCTTGTCCTGCAGCGGGTCGTCGCTCGTACCCCACGGGAAAAAGTCGTCGTTGAGCGCCGAGGGCGTACCGTTGTAGCCCACCGAAAGGATGCGGTGGTTGGTGCTGGCGATGCACGCACCCACCTGCGTGTTGGGGTCCTTGCTGCGGCGCTGCGCGGCGATGGCCACGCTCATAAAGAACTCGTCCCAGCTAATGACGTCCAGGCGCTTGCCTGACGAAGTTTGATGAAGATCGTCCGACATGGCAGACACCTCCGTAATCGCAATAGTTTGACCCATTGTAGCAGGTGAAAGGTGGAGGCGTTTGTCCCACCGGCGCCCTCACTTTTACACGCGGTGGGGCTTTTGGTTGATGCGGTAGAGCTCGGCCAGCCCTCGCAACGTCAGCGCGTCGTCAACCGTCAGGCTGTGGCCGACCAACGCCGCGAGCGCCTCGGCATCGTCGCCGGTAATGACGATGGGCACGCCATCCTCCCCCGCGGCCTTGGTCGCGCGCATCTCGGCAAGCACCATGTCGAGCATGCCGTCGATGCGGGCTACCTCGCCCAAGACCACTCCCGAGCGCATGGCCTCGCGCGTGTTACGGCCGATCACATGCGTCGGTGCCGAGGGCTCGACCTGGGGTAGACGCGCCGCAGCCGCCGAAAGCGAGCGGGCGCCGAGCGCCAGACCCGGCGCGATGACGCCGCCCACAAAGGTACCGTGCGCGTCGATGACCTCGATATTGGTCGTCGTACCCAGGTCGATCACGATACAGGGAGAGCCGTAGACGGCGCGTGCCGCCACGGCATCGGCGATGCGGTCGGGGCCGATCTCGGCCGGGTCGTCGTAGTGCACGGGCATGCCGGTCTTGAGGCCCGGCCCCACGGTGAGCACGCGTCCCGTGCAAGTACGGGAAAGCGCCGCCTTCCATGGGCGTTCGAGCGCCGGCACCACGCAGCTCAGCACGGCCGCCGTGGGCACGAGCGCGCCGGGCATGCCCGCATCAGCCGCCAGCGCGGCCATGACTTGAGCGAGACGCATACGCGCTTCGTCTGCCGTAATGCTCGACGGCGTCGTGATCTCGCACGTCGCAAGCGGGCACTCCTGCGCCGCGGCCGAATCCTCGGCAAACAGGCCAAAGCGAATGAACGTGTTGCCCACGTCGACCGTCAATATATATGCGCACCCATTAAGCATCGTCGGCGCTCCTTTCGTCTGCCCAGCAGTATATCGCCTACCTAAACCAGTCATCCCAAAATGACTACCTTGCCGCTATACTGGTGCGCGGTCGTTTGCGAGCTCACGCGGCGGCCCTTGGTAACCCGACTTCCCGCGCCGTATCCGTAGCGGCGCTCCCGGGGGAAGCGGATATACGCAAAGGAGTTCTATATGAGCAATCCCTCGAACCGCGCTTCGATGCGCGGGCAACTCACGCTGCGCGGCGTCGTCATCGGCGTCCTTGGCTGCGTGATCATCACGGCAAGCTCGGCCTATACCGCCCTCAAGATGGGCGCCCTCCCCTGGCCGATCATTTTCGCTGCCGTCATTTCGCTGTTCTTCCTGAAGCTCATGGGCAACGCCAGCCTCAACGAGGCAAACGTCACCCACACCATCATGTCCGCAGGCGCCATGGTCGCTGGCGGTCTGGCGTTTACCATCCCGGGCGCCTGGATGCTGGGCTATGCCGACCAGATCAGCTGGCTCGACATGTTTATCGTGGCGCTCGCCGGCACCATCTTGGGCCTTCTGGCGACAGCGCTCATCCACCGTCACTTTATCGTGGACGCCGCGCTCGAGTTCCCCACCGGCAACGCCGCAGCTCAGACCCTGCGCGCCACCGAGGCCGGCGGCAAGACCGGCAAGCAGCTCTTTGGCTCCATGGCCATCGCAGGCATCTACAGCGTGCTTCGCGACGCCCTGGGCGTGGTGCCCAGCATGCTGTGTACGCTCAATATCCCCGGCGTGACCTTTGCCATCTACAACTCGCCCATGTTGCTGTCCATTGGCTTCCTCGTGGGCTTCGCCCCCGTCGCCTTCTGGTTTGCCGGCGCGCTGCTGGGCAACTTTGGCATCATCGTTGGCGGCACTGCTGCCGGTCTGTTCGATATTGTGACCGCGCAGGGTATCGTCAAGTCCCTCGGTATGGGCCTTATGATGGGCTTTGGCGTCGCCGTCGTCCTCAAGGACATCCTGCCGCAGGTCGCCGGTATCGTCCGCGGCCTCGCCGCCGACAGCTCCACCGACACCGACGAGCAATCGCTCATCTCGGGCTCCCTTAAGCTCGACGCCGGCATTATCGGTCTGGGCACCGCAGCCATCGCCGTGATCGTTGCCATCGCGCTCGACCTTGGCCCTGTCCCGGCCGTCATCGTCACGCTGTTCACCTTTGTCACCACCATCATGAGCGCACAGAGCTGCGGCCAGACGGGTATTGACCCCATGGAGATCTTTGGCCTCATCGTCATGCTCATCGTGGCAGCCTTCGCGCAGCTCGCGCAGGTCAAACTGTTCTTTATTGCCGGCATCGTGGCCGTGGCGTGCGGCCTTGCGGGCGACGTCATGAACGACTTTAAGGCCGGCGCCGTGCTGGGCACCAACCCGCGCGCACAGTGGGTCGGCCAGGCCATCGGCGGCATCGTGGGCGCCCTGGTCGCTGCCGCCGTCATGGTCGCGCTCGTCACTGCCTATGGTCCGGACGCCTTTGGTCCCGACAAGAGCTTCGTTGCCGCACAGGCAAGTGTGGTCGCCACCATGGTCTCGGGCATCCCGAGCGTACCGTGGTTCGCAGGCGGCTTTATCGCCGGCATCGTCATGTACTGGCTCGGCATTCCGGCCATGATGATCGGCCTGGGCGTGTACCTGCCGTTCTATATGTCGCTCACGGCTTTCCTGGGCTCCTGTGTTAAGCTCGCCTACGACAAGTGGGCCGCCCACCGCGACGCCGCCGCCGGTCTTTCGGACGAGGAGAAGGCCGCCAAGGATGCCGCCTTCCAGGAGCAGGGCCTGGTTGTTGCCAGCGGCCTGCTGGGCGGCGAGTCCATCGTCGGCGTTATCCTGGCGTTTGTCTCCGTCGGTCTGAGCCTGCTGGGATAAACCCAACAACAACGTACCCGTACAGAGCGCGGGGTCGGAGACCATCCGGCCCCGCGCTCTTTCTGTATCTGCCGAAACCCTCGGCAGTACTCGCATGTGGCGTGTCTTCCTTTGCCTGCTCGCCTAAGTTCCATGTCAAGATGACCGCCCCGCCCGTCACGGTGTAGAGTACATGCTGCGAACGCACCCGCGTTCCTGCGGCAATACGAGGTGGACATGGAACTCGATAAACAACAGCTCAAGCGACTGCGCGAGCGTCATCATCGTCGTCACGGTATGCGCCCTGCCCATAGCGAGGCCATGGAGAACGCAAGCCGCTTTCTAAAGCAGGCATTCAACATTCGCGAGGGACGCGCGCCCTATCACGTGATTCGCAAGCGCTTTGTAAACGGGGCGCGCCTGACTGGCTCGCACTTATGCATCCTGATCATTGCCATGTTGATTGCGAGCATCGGCCTCGATATCGACTCAGATATCGCCATTGTAGGCGCCATGCTCATCTGCCCGCTCATGGGCTCGGTCCTTGCCATGGCATACGGCATCGCCACGCTCGACCGCGAGATTACCGTCGAGGCCATCGCGAGCTTGGCTCTACAGATGGCCTTTTGCCTGGTCACGTCCACGTTGTATTTTAAGCTCTCGCCCCTTGGCACCACCACGGCCGCCATCATCGACAATTCGACACCGACTGTGTGGGACCTTGCCGTCGCACTCGCAGGCGGCTTTGCGGGTGGCCTGGGCAACTCGCGCGACCAGGAACCCGCCACGCTCATCGCCGGCGTGGCTGTGGCGACTGCGCTCATGCCGCCCCTGTGCGCGGCGGGCTATGGCATCGCCATCGCAAGCGGGTCGCTGTTTCTCTCGGCGTTTTATGAGTTTGGCATCAACGTGGTCTTTATCGCACTGGCCGCCGAAGCCGTACTGCTTCTTTTGCGCGTGCCGCTCAAGCGCGACCTCAACGGCGACGGTATTGTGACTGCTGAAGAAAACGCCGAGGTCAACGAGTTATCACGCAAGGTGCGCCGCCGCATCATTGTGGGCACGGTAGTCTTTGCCATCCCCTGCATCGTTATGACGGCGGGGTCTATTGGCTCGGCGCAGGCCGGCATGCAGGACGGCTACGGCGTCACCGAAACCACGCGCGAGCTTGCGGCGGTGCTGCCAGGCTTTAAGGATTACACCGTCGCCGTCGAGACCTCGGCCACCGAAGGCGACGAGGAGGGCATCGTCGAGCGCGAGATCGTCGCCCATGTGACGACAAGCGAGGCGCTCGGGGCACACGACCGCCACGTCGCTCGCAAGCTCATCGACCTCAACGTGCCCGAACTCGATCGCGTGGAGTTTGACGTGAAGTGATGCGGGGCGGCCCTACAGCTCGTACTTGTACACGCGATAGATGTACTTTTCGGCTTCCATCTCGTAGGTGGCGATGGGCAGTCCATAGCGATCGTACTCGGTAAAGGTCTTGGCCTGGCCCGATGCCACGAGCATGCTATTTGAATCGCCGACGCGCTGCGCACTGCTGACGTAGCCCGAGAACGGCACCGCGATCTGGTCTTCGAGCTCGTAGGTGCGGGCCGCCTCGTCCACTGTAAAGATGCGCCCAAACGAATGCGTGCCCTTGTTGTAGTCGGTCACCACCGCGGCGCCCAGCTGGCCCCAGTCGAACTTGGGATAGCTTTCGGCCGCGCCAAAGTTGTTGTCGTACAGCAGCACCTGGTAGCAACCGGTCGTTGCCATGTCAGAACTCGGCAGATACGTCACGCTATGCTGGCCCGCATTGAGCAAAAATCGCCCTGGGCCTGCAGCAACTTGTCCTCAAAGCCCGAGCCGGCCCATTGCCACTCCTTTCTATTTCTGGGTCCATCTTCTCACTGCTGGCGGTCGAAAATGATCCGTTTTCCTCCGTCCCCGAGGGATCATTTTTTAGTACTTGAAGAAGCCCTCGCCCGAGCTTTCGCCCAGCTTGCCTTCGTCGAGCATTTTCTTGAGGACGGAGGCCATGGCCTTAAAGTTGTAGGGCATCATCATCTTTTTGAGCAGCGGGCTCACCAGACCCGGGACCTTCTGATACTGCATAACGATGTTGTAGGCCGTTTGGATGCCCACCGTGTCGAACACGCGGAACGGACCCTTGGGAGCGCCGGTGCCGCGCGTCCACGCGAGGTCGATGCTCTTGGGGTCACTCACGCCCGAGACATACAGGTCAAGGCCCGAAAGCAGCCACGGCACCAGCATGGAATTGAGCAGGTAGCCGTTCTTTTCCTTGTTGACGGGCAGGGCAAGCATGCGGATATCGTTGGCAAAGTCGACGAGCTCGTCGAAGTAGCGCTTGTCGGTTTGGCTCTGGGCCATGACCTCGGTCATGTTGTTCTTCCAGATGGAGTTGGCAAAGTGCAGCGACAGGTACTTCTCGGGGCGACCAGTGTACTTGGCAAAGGTGCTCGGCAGCAGCGTAGAGGAGTTCGTCACGACAACGGTCTTTTGCGGGAGGACCGGGGCAAGCTTCTTGTAGAATTCGATTTTTGCCTGGGTGTCCTCGGCCATAGACTCGATGACCAGGTCGGCGTCGGCCACGGCCTTGGCAAGATCTAACTCCAGCTTGAGCGTAGAGTAGGCACGCTCGACGGCGGCGAGCGCCGTCTCCTTGTCGAAAGGCTGGTCGCTATCGGCGATACCGCCGCACCACTCGCCCGTGCCGTCCGCCATGCCCTCGATAGCAGCGATGTACTCCTCGCGCACATGATCGATCTTGGGCTGGGTGCGGCCGATGCTGCCCTCGCTGCGCAGCCAAATCGTTACATCAAAGCCGCAGTAGGCAGCCTGAAAGGCAATCTGGCTTCCCAACACGCCGCCGCCGGCAACACAAACAGTCTTGTAGCTCATAGGAACAGTCCTCTCTTACGTAATTCCATAGATGTGTATTTATTCAACCGTAAGAGGACTGCACGCCGAGCATAGGTTCTATAAACGGACGGTAATTTGCGGCGAACGGCTACATCTGTTCATTATCTCAGGGTTCCGAGGGCAATTATTGGTGTCACTGAGACGTCGTTTTCGGAAGTATGCGGCAAATTTCGGAACCCTTGAGCACACCCCGGTTTTTCGCCAATAAAACCGACGCTCCTATAAGTTGTCAAGAGGCAGTTTGCGGGAGCGCTCTCTCCAATTCGCACAGGAGCTCGTA